>JALRCB010000170.1 GCA_023257525.1 Candidatus Nanopelagicales bacterium | reverse complement strand
AAAGTTCTGCGCCAACGAGCGCTGCGCGATAGCCAGCACAGAGCGCTTGTGATGTCAGCGCATCCATTGACTGTGCGCGAGAAATACGTGGCAAGACATCAAAGGAAAGTGCGGTAACTTTCTTGTCTGCCAATGCCTTTACGGTTTGCGCGTCATTAGCTGGTGACAGGAATGAAATTGTGATTGCGCCAGACTTTAACTGTCCGATCGCATGGTTTTCTAATGGACGAACTGTGGCAACTACGTCAGCAGTACTAATGGCAGAAATTCCAGCAATGGATGCACCGGCAGCTTTGTATTCGTCGTCGTGGTAACCCGAAGCCTGTCCGGCACCCTCTTGGATAGACACTGTTAGCCCTAGCTTTATGAGCTTTTGAGCACCTTCAGGAGTTAAACCAACGCGACGTTCGCCCGCCCTGGTTTCCGCTGGGATAAATACCAACATCAGTAATTCCGCCTTAGATCAATTAGGTACGAGCCTAGGGTGATCCTTAATGTACCGCAGAACCGAGTTGGACTTTCCGGGCTTGTTGAGTCGCAATTGCGATCAAAATAAAGGAAAACAGGATCAAAGCCAGTCGCTGCGGAACCTGCTGGCTGAGGTAAACCCCAATGAAGGTTGCGGGGACCCCGGCCAACCCAGTTAGTACGGCAAATGCCACATCTATATTGCCTTTTCGTAGGTTGGCAATGGTTCCGGAAATTGCTGAACCGACAATCACGGCAAGGCTGGTGCCTCGGGCCGTGAGTGAATCCATGCCCGAAGCGATGATCAAAGCGGGCACCATGACAATTCCGCCGCCGACTCCAAATAAGCCTGACATCACACCAGCAAAGAATCCAACCACGATCAAAAACGCGATCGCGGGAGTGCCTTCAAGTAATTGGTGTGGCGTGGATGACCAAATCAAACGCATCGCAGACAGGTAAAGAAGGGCTGCAAAACCTAGTTGCAGGAACTTAAGAGATACCTTGCCCAAAAGTTTCACGCCGTATAACGCACCAAAAATCGAACCTACTAAAAGTGCGGCTGCGGCATTCCAGTCAACGTAGTCAGATGTTGAGTAGCCCATCGCTCCAGCGACTGCGATTGGCAGAACTGCAGCAAGTGAAGTTGCATGCGATCGTCTTTGATCAAGTCCCATCCACAGGACATAAAGCGGAACCATCAAGAATCCGCCGCCAACACCAAACATTCCAGCCAGAATTCCAGCGAGCAATCCAACTACTAGGGATTGTTTAATCTGCTTTTGCGAAATGTCTGAAAACATGTTTACGCATCTCGCTTAAAGAACATTGCCGAACCAATTAAATATGTGCCAGTTACCCAAGCCGCAAAAATCAATCCTGCATTTGGTTGATCAGGCAGGTTGGTTAACCAAGCAGTTCCATTTGCAAATGGCAAGGCATCGACGATCCAATCCATCTTCCCATCTGCTAGACCGGCGAATAAAACGATTAAGCCTTCAATAATTGACGACAATAAAAGTGGAAGTACGATTCCCAGCGCTAAGTTTCGTGTGATCATCGTCAAGCTCATCGCAATCAAACAATATGCAAAACCGAAAACCAAAACTTGCCATAATTCGGATGGCTCTCCCCCATTAATACTTAAACCTGGGCCGTTGGTTCCAATTGATCCTTCTGGTGCAATGGATCCAACTACGCCAAGAACGGCCCAGCCCAAAATAGTTGCAAGCGTTACATACAAAGCAAGCAAAAGCGTTTTCGCTAAAACCACTCGTTCACGTTTTGGAAACTCAGTTAGTGTCAACCGAATTGTTCCGTAGCGGTATTCATGGCCAAAGAACTGTGAAGCAACGACTGAGAGCATTACTAAACATAAGAAGTTTGCATTAGTACTGTACAAACCCTTCCAAGTTTGCGTTCCGAACCCGCCATCGCCAAGGAATAGTGGACCGGCACCAAGTAATCCTGTGATCACTAAGTAAACAAAAGTCATAATCCATGTTGCACGCACCGACCAAAGTCGACGCCATTCATAAACCAAGTTCGCAATCATGATGTTTCTCCCAATCTGTACTCTTGACCAGATTCGGTTAGCTCAAGAAAAACTTGTTCCAGGCTGGCAGTTCGTGGTGA
>JALRCB010000016.1 GCA_023257525.1 Candidatus Nanopelagicales bacterium | reverse complement strand
GGCGGACTTCGAATTATCACCGAGCAAATGCCATCGGTTAGATCGGCAGCGATTGGCATTTGGGTAAACATTGGCTCTCTCGATGAAGTTGCCTCGCAGACTGGCTCTGCACACTACTTAGAACACTTGTTGTTTAAGGGAACTAAGACACGCAGCGCACTAGATATTTCATCAACTATTGATGCAGTCGGTGGTGAAATGAATGCGTTTACTTCCAAAGAAGCAACTTGTTTCTACACCCGAGTTTTGGATACCAGTGTCCCGCAAGCAATCGATGTCCTTGTGGACATGATTACATCCGCAACGATTACTTCGGTCGATGTGGATCAAGAGCGCCAAGTTGTTTTGGAAGAAATAGCTATGCGCGATGATGATCCAGCTGATTTAGTGCATGAACAATTCTCTAAAGCTATGTTTGGCGACGCTCCATTGGGCCGATCCATTCTTGGAACTGTTGAGAATATTTCATCACTATCGCGTCGATCGATAAATGGCTTTTACAAGAAGTACTACACACCAGATCGCTTGATAGTTGCTGTGGCGGGAAATATCGATCACGCCACCGTAGTTAAGTTAGTTCGGAAAGCGTTCAATCAAGGTGGCTTTGCCCTTGATGGGGACCAAAGCCCATATGTTTCGATGAAGCATAAAACTAAAGTTCTACAAACTGGTGGCTACGTTAAGCAAGATAAAACAACTGAACAAGCAAACCTTGTCATTGGGGTACCAGGTCTAGACCGAGCAGATGAGCGTCGCTACATCCAGTCAGTCTTCAACGCTGCACTAGGCGGAGGCATGTCTAGCCGCTTGTTCCAAGAAGTGCGCGAAAAGCGTGGGCTTGTCTATACCGTCTATTCCTTTGGCCAACAGTTTCAAGACGCTGGCATGGCAGGCGTATATGCAGGATGTAGTCCCAAGAACTTGGATCAAGTTCGAGAAGTTATTACAAATGTGCTTGATGATGTGGCCAAAAACGGCATTACCGCTGCGGAGTTGAGTAAAGCCAAGGGTCAAGTAAGCGGTGGCATGGTTCTGGGTCTGGAAGACACTTCTTCTCGAATGAGCAGAATTGCTAGATCCGAGATGAACAATGGTTATGTGCCGTCTGTGTCCGAAGTCCTAGACCGAGTTTCTGCGGTCACCATGGAAGAAGTCCATGCGCTTGCTCACCAACTTTGGTCACAAGATCGCCTTACTGCAGTTGTTGGTCCGGAGTAACTAATGACAAAAATCAAAGTAGGCGTACTGGGTGCTCAAGGTCGAATGGGCGCTACGGTTTGCGATGCAGTTTCGGCAAGCCAAGATTGTGAGCTGGTAGCGGCTCTCGATGTTAATGACGATCTCATGGAGTTGGTTTCAAAGGGCGCTGAAGTAGTGGTTGATTTCACTACGCCAAATTCAGTTGAGGCAAATCTAAAGTTTTTAGCTGAGAACAACATTCATGCAGTCGTTGGCACAACCGGTTTTGATGCTGACAAATTAGCAGCAGTGGAAAAGCAATTCGCAGCAAGCAAAGCCAATGTTGTAATCGCACCAAACTTTGGCTTAGCAGCAGTTTTAATGATGCAGTTTGCGGCGCAAGCAGCACCACACTTTGACAGCGTTGAAATCATTGAATTACATCACCCACGAAAAGCAGATGCACCAAGTGGAACCGCGCGGAGAACCGCTGAATTGATTGCGGAAGCACGTGCTGGAATGAAGACCATGCCTGATGCAACAGCAGACTCGATTCCAGGTGCTCGAGGAGCTAACGTATCTGGTGTCCCAGTGCACAGCATTCGAGCTCAAGGTTTAGTTGCGCATCAAGAAGTTTTGTTTGGTGGTCCAGGGGAGTCACTAACTATTCGACACGATTCCTATGACCGCGAGTCATTTATGCCAGGCGTTTTACTTGCGGTTCGTAAAGTGGCACAAACTCCAGGTCTTACATATGGACTCGAACACCTACTTGAACTAGGCAGCTAAACCAAAGTATCTAAGTGCTGCAGCTGTCACTGCGGCTATCAAAACTACAAGAATAAATGGCGTCTTAAACCTAAGCGCCACAGTGGCTGCCGCTAAAGCAGGAACTCGGGCATCCAAAGTCAATGATTGACTTGTTGCAAATGTTTGCACCGCTACGAGTGCGCTCAGCAAAGAAATAGGTAACAGTAGAACAATTCTCTTAACGATTGGTTGTTCCAAAATGTGAGCCGGGATAATGCTTCCCACGTATTTGAGTGCGTAACATCCAGCAGCGCCAGCAAGTACTGCGAACCACATCATGACAGTTTCCTGCCGGTAACCCAACCAACAATGATCGCAACTATGGCTGCTGCTAACACTGGAACACCTGGCGGTACGACTGGAGTTAATGCCAATGCAATTAAGGCACCACCAAAGGCCACGGATAAATCAGTTCGCGACTTAATCTGTGGCCAGACCAATGCAAAAAGTCCTGCGGCGATTGCAGCATCAAGACCAAAAGACTTTGGATCGCCAATTGCCGAAACGCTTACGGCACCAATGAAAGTGGCTAAGTTCCACAACAGGTAAACCGAAAGTCCAGTCGCCCAAAAAGCTAGGCGAGAAGCACGTCCTTCGAAAGCCTCTTCATCCTGCGCTAATCCCATCGCAGTTGACTCATCGATAGTTAGCTGTACCGCTACTAAGCGTCCGGGTCCGGAAGTTTTAAGAATTGGAGTCATGCGCATCGAGTAAGCAGCATTTCTGGTTCCCATCAACCAGGACGCAATTACTGCAGTGAGCGCGGTTCCCCCTGAAGCCAGCGTGCTAACCAATGTGAATTGACTTGCACCGGTAAACATCAATAGCGACAAAGCCATGGTCTGAGGGATAGAAAGTCCAGCTGTGGTTCCAAGGGCACCGAAAGAAACCCCATACATCGCTACGGCGAAACCGATACTTGCAGCATTGCCGACAATTTGCCGACGCGCTAAGTTCCATTCGGTTTGGGTGGTATTCATAGTCCGTTAAACCTATCGCACTAGTCTGAGGCCATGCCTAAAAACATCCGAGGACTGAGCTATGCCTTCCTAGGAGTTTTGATTTTTTCTTTTACTTTGCCAATGGTGAAACTTGCGCTTCCTGGTTTTTCCCCTTGGACTTTGACTTTTGGTAGAGCTGCTCTTGCTGGATTACTAGCTGCAATTCTGCTGAAGCGAGCACGTATTAAGTTTCCGGAGAAAGAACTGATTGGTCCGTTGTTAATCACAGCAGGTGGAATTGTGATCGGCTGGCCAATTCTGACCACGCTGGCCTTAACGGAAACAACAAGCGCACATGCGGCTGTGATTACTGCAGGACTTCCACTGGCAACTGCTGTTTTAGCAGTATTCAGATTGCACGAGAAAGTACCAAAAGCTTTTTGGGCTGCTGCGTTGGTTGGAACCTTCACTTTGGTGATTTATGCGTGGCTTAACGGAGGTCAGGAAGGCAGCTCGCTTAAAGCCGATCTGTTTTTAGTGGGAGCTGTCGTTGCGGCTGCGATTGGATATGCCGAAGGAGCAATCCTTAGCAAGGTAATGCCGGGCTGGCAGGTTGTGTCGTGGTGCGTAGTTTTGACCTTGCCACTTACGATGCCTTATTTCCTGATTTCACTTTGGTTAGGTAGAGAAACTCACAGCATTACCTCGGTATCGTTACTGGCATTTTTGTTCACAGCATTTGGTTCCATGTACTTTGGCTTCTTTGCCTGGTACCGAGGTTTGTCAGAGTTAGGTGTCGCGCGAGGTTCGCAAGTTCAGCTGGTTCAGTCGCTCTTAACGTTACTTTGGTCAGCTTTACTACTCGGAGAAATAGTAACGGGAAAGACTCTTGTGGCTGCCAGCGTAGTTGTGGTTTGTGTTGCGATCACCCAAAAGGTGAGGTTAGTCAGCAGGGTAGAAGTTAACTGAGCCTCTGACCCAAACGGTTACTGGCATGCCAACTTCTGGTGAGATTGGTCCAGAAGTTCGAGCTTTTACTGTTCCAGCAGCGGTCTTAACTTCAACTAAGGCATCGTGTCCAAAGAATTGGCGTCCCGTTACAACAGCCAAACCTTTTGGATCAGGTTGCAGATATAGATTCTCTGGACGAATTGCTACTTGACCTTTAGTTCCATCAGGTTGTGCCACGATTGGAATTAGATCACCTAATTGCGTACTAACTTTTCCAGCAGTTACTACGCCTGGAATAACCACAGCGTCGCCAAGGAACTTAGCAAGTGAAACGTCAACTGGTTGTGAGTAAATCGAACGTGGACTACCGATCTGGGCAACTGTCCCATCGCGCAAGATTGCAACTTGGTCAGCAATGGATAGCGCCTCTTCTTGATCGTGAGTTACCAGAATTGCAGTTGCACTGGCTGCCCGAAGAATTGCGCGGACATCTTCGCGAAGCTTTGAACGCAATTGTGCATCTAGGGCAGCGAATGGTTCATCAAGAAGAATCACGTCAGGATTAGGTGCAAGGGCGCGGGCGATTGCTACGCGTTGGCGCTGGCCACCAGAAAGCGTGTCCGGAAGAGAATCCCTTTGGTCACCCATTCCGATTAGATCTAATAACTCCGAAACCTTTACATCCCTTGCGCCCGACTTCAGATGGGATAGTCCGTAAGCGATGTTCTTTGAAACTGATAAGTGAGGAAACAGAGCAGAATCCTGCGGCACAAAACCAACATTGCGTTTTTCTGGTGGCAACGACATTGACTCGGAAGATACTTCTCGGCCATTCATGTTGATTGAACCAGAATCAACAGCATCAAACCCTGCAATCAACCGCAGCAGTGTGGTCTTGCCCCCACCTGAGGCACCCAAAATAGTTAGCAGCGTCCCGTCTTTTACGGAGAAGGAAACATCGTGAAGAACTGAGACTTTGCCAAAGGACTTAGAAACGTTTTCAAGTCTGACTTTTTCTGACATTTATCTCACCTCACTAACGCTTACTTCGTTCGAAACTGCTGTTACTAGGTTACTTCGATTTTGGGTTGCCCGAATTTCGCGATTAACGAACAGCGCAGGTATTCCCGCTACGAGTATCAACAGCAACGCATACGGAGCTGCAGCACTGAATGCATTGACTGAAGTTGCAGACCATAGGCGGGTAGCAAGTGTCTCAATTCCGGTTGGCCGAAGGATTAGAGTTGCCGGCAATTCTTTGATTACCGTTAAACCAACAAATGCCGTTGCACTCAAGATTCCAGGTGCGGCGGCGGGAATTACTACTCGTCTGAGCGTTTGAATCTGGGAGCTTCCAAGCGTCCTAGAAACTTCTTCAATACCAGTTGGTACTTGCGAAATTGGCACCTTTAGAACTGCAACAGCATTGGGGAGAAACAGTGCGAGATAGGCGAGCAGAACTAGCGCGCTGGTTTGGTAAAGACTTGGAACTGACTGATTAACCAAAAACACAAAGGAAAGTGCAACAACAACTCCGGGAAGTGCATGAGTGATGAGAATGAGTCGCTCAACTTTTATGGAGTACTTGCTCTGGTATCGAACTGCCAAAATTGCAACAGCTAATCCAACAAATGCAACAGTTAATCCGCCAACGAAACCGTAACTTATGGTGTTAAGAAACGCCCTGGTAATTTCGCCAAGGTTTGATTGAGACTGACCAACGACTGTCCAATAAAAGATACTCAATATTGGAACTAGGACACCAACAGCAAACCATGAAACCAAAAAGATGTATGCAGGTATCTTCCAATTGCCGAGCTTGGTTTGCATCGCTCGATACTGACCAGCAGACTTAACCGCCTGCAAGGAACTAAACCGACTAACAATACGAATCAGAATTATCGTAAGCAAAACAAGAACGAGTGCTAACGCGGCTGCTGAATTACGATCAAAGCTGGCGCGGTAGGCGTTGTAAATAGCGCGAGTAAAGGTGTCGTATCGCATCAATGAAACCGCACCAAAATCACTAAGGGTATAAAGAGCAACAAGTAATCCAGATCCGACCACTGCACTACGAATCGCCGGCCATGTGATGGTCCTGGCAACACTCATCTGACTACGTCCAAGGGTTCGAGCTACTTCTTCACCTGCGCCACTATGTCGGTTAAATGCAGCTGAAACGGCAAGGAATACATATGGGGTAGTGCTGATGCTTAGAACCAGCCAGGAGCCTACGAACCCGTTAATCTCTGATCGAACTGAAAGCCAGGCATAAGCCAAAACATATGAAGGCATTGCGAGCGGGAGAATCGCAAAGATTTGAAACAGTCTGCGAAATCCCAGATCTGATCGGAAGCTCAACCAAGCTTGTGCGGTGCCAACAGTCATTGCGGTGAGACAAACCACAAGCGTCAGCGATAAGGAGTTGTAGATCAATTCCCAGGTTCGGGCCCGAAGCAAATTGCCAACCAATTCATTGATTCCAATTTGAGCAGTACGCAACAGAATGTAGAACAGCGGCAAAACTGAAACGAAAACGCCAAATGCCACCACTACCAAAATTTGTAGCGGTGGCTTTTGATTTGATCTGGTCGTCAGATTAGACCCGCTTCAGTTAATAGTTGCAAAGTCTGTTCAAGTGAAGATAGGTCAGATAGATCTATTTCTGGGCCTTTGATTTCACTTAGTTTTGGTAAAGCTGGATCAGGCGAAACATCTAAAGTGAGTGAATACTCAAAGGTCTTTTCAAGAAAATACTTTTGTGCAGTCTCGCCCAAAAGCCACTTTGCGAAAACCAATGCATTTGGATTTTCTGAAAGAAGCGAAACGCCAGCGACATTGACTAAATTGCCGGCGTCACCATTGGAAAACCACGTGAGTTTCGAATTCATATTCTCGGCACTGATTTCAGAAGCTTTTTCAAACCAGTAGTAATGATTTAACAGACCTGCGGCTACTTCACCATTTTCCACAGCATCCAAGATCTGTCCGTTCTTTTCGTAGAGAACCGCATTCTCCTTCATCGCTGCAAGAAATTCTGCTGTCTTTTCTTCTCCTTCAGTGACTCGCATTCCAGTAACGAAGGATTGAAATGAAGCGTTGGTTGGAGCGATAGCGATTCGTCCTTTCCAACCTGGATCTGCAAGATCAAATACCGACTTCGGTAGATCTGTTACTAGTTCAGGGTTGTATGCAAGAACGCGTGATCGTCCCGATACGCCGAGCCAGGATCCATCCTGGGCTCGGTATTTAGCGGGAACTAATTCCACTACCTCTGTCGGAAACTGGTAAGTAGTAGCTTCTTGGCTAACTGCGCCTAATGCGCCAGCGTCCTGTGAGAAAAATACATCAGCTTTTGTGTTTTTGCCCTCTTCAAGAATTGTGGCAGCCATCTCGGAGGATTCGCCATACCGGACATTAACTTCGATTCCGGTTTCCGCAGTAAATATTGAAATTAGGGGAGCTATTAAGTCTTCGGCGCGACCTGAATACAAAGTGATAGATTCCGAAGACTCGGCACTTGTGTTTGTTGGTTGCGGATTTGAATTGGTTTCGCTCGCGCAGCCAGAGAGAGTTAGAACTAAACCTAGGGATGCGGCAAAGATGGCTTTGGGCGAAAACATTTATCTCCTATTTAGGCTATTTATGCAACCAACTGGTTGCATAAATAATTGGTAACTACAAGGTAGCGAATATGAATTAGCCGGTCAAATGGAGAAAGTGGTGGCAAAGTCAGGGTTAATTAGGCGCCCCGATAGCCTTATCAACGTGGCCCAAGAGATTTCCTTTAGAAGTGATGTAACTGTCGAGCTGGTGAAACACTCAGCAGGAGACGCAGATGTGCTTTGGGCAGCCCGGGTTTCCACCAAGGGTGATCAATCAGCAGTGGACGTGAATGCTGATTCCGCTGCCTCTGCTGGTTTAATCAACTATTTGATGCGGGATCGTCACGGAAGCCCATTTGAGCATTCAGTTTTTACCTTCTTTGTGCAAGCACCAATTTTTATGTGGCGAGAGCATTTTCGCCACCGCATGGCAAGTTACAACGAAGAATCTGGCCGTTACAAAGTTTTGGAACCGATTTTCTACACGCCTAGTCCGGAGCGCAAGCTGATCCAAGTTGGTAAAGCTGGCGCTTACGAATTTGTTGATGGCACTCCAGAGCAATTTGAAATTGTCACCGCAGAGACCAAGAAGGCTTGCGAAGTTGCGTACGCATCTTATGAAGCAATGCTGGAAGCTGGAGTGGCGCGCGAGGTTGCTCGAATTGTTTTGCCGGTGACTATTTATAGCTCGGCATACGTAACCATGAACGCTCGCGCACTTATGAACTTTTTGAGTCTGCGGCGTAAAGCCGAGGGTTCTCACTTCCCATCCTTCCCACAACGCGAAATTGAAATGGTTGCAGAAAAGTACGAGTTAGAATTCGAGCGCATCATGCCACTTACCCACGCATCATTTGTGGCTAATGGCCGAGTCGCTCCCTAGGGAATAGGTGTGATTGTGAAAGCTCAAGAGGTTTTTGGCACGGTACTGACCGCAATGGTTACACCGTTTACTTCTGATGGAACCAAGATTGATTATGACGCTGCTGCAAAGCTTGCAAATGACTTAGTTGATTTGGGCAATAACGGTCTAGTAGTCAATGGCACAACAGGTGAATCCCCAACAACTGATGAACACGAAAAACTTGAACTACTTAAAGTTGTAATTGACGCAGTTGGAAGTCGGGCCAAAGTTGTTGCAGGTGCTGGCTCCAATGACACAGCACATTCGATTCTGTTGGCTAAAGACGCGCAGAAAGCTGGAGCACATGGACTGCTTGTCGTCACTCCTTATTACAACAAGCCACCACAAGCCGGTATTTATGCGCACATGGTTGCAGTAGCTGATTCAACCGATCTGCCCGTAATGATTTATGACATCCCAGGTCGTTCAGGTGTGCCAATCAACAACGACACCATGCTGCAGCTGGCACAACATCCAAAAATCATCGCCAATAAAGATGCTAAAGGGGATCCTTGGGCAGCATCACAAATCATGGCGCAATCGGATCTTGCTTACTATTCAGGTGATGATCCGTTAAACCTTGCACTCCTAGCAATAGGCGCCGTTGGTGTCGTTAGTGTCACGGGACATATCGTGGCTGATCGCCACAAGTTGATGGTTGAAGCGATGCAAAATAATGACGTTAAAACGGCTCGAGAGATTAATCGTTCACTAGTGCCAATTACCGAGGGCATCATGACCCGAGCTGGTGGAGCAATCATGGTTAAGGCTGCTCTTGACCAACTTGGTAGAGCTGGTGGCGGGTCACTTCGATTGCCATTAATTCCAGCAACTGATGACCAGAGACGTGTTCTTAAAGAAGACTTGATTAAGGGTGGCTTCAGTCTGTGACATTTTCACAAATTGAGTTACCAACTCCACCTCCGCTAACTGATGACACTTTTCGCGTTGTTGCGCTTGGTGGATTAGGCGACATCGGTCGCAATATGACCGTGCTTGAATACCGCGGCAAATTGCTCATTGTCGACTGTGGAGTTTTATTTCCAGAAGAGACTCAACCCGGTGTTGATTTAATCTTGCCGGACTTCGCATATATCCAAGATCGACTAGATGATGTTGCGGCTGTAATTCTGACGCACGGACATGAAGATCACATTGGAGCAGTCCCATATTTACTGCGACATAAGCAAGACATACCGATCGTTGGATCACAACTAACTCTGGCTTTCATTGAAAGCAAGTTAAAGGAACATCGCATTACGGCTTACACACATGCCGTTAAAGAAGGCATGACGGAAAAGTTTGGAGATTTTTCTGTTGAGTTCATCGCAGTAAATCACTCGATTCCAGATGCCTTGGCCGTAGCTGTTATTACGGATGCCGGAACCATTCTGATCACCGGTGATTTCAAGATGGATCAACTTCCACTTGATGGCCGAGTGACTGACTTAAATGCATTTGCGCGCTTGGGTGACAAAGGAGTAGACCTATTTCTAGTCGACTCGACAAACGCCGAAGTACCGGGATTTGTAACGAGTGAAAAAGACATAATCCCAACACTTCAGCAAGTTATCGGTGGCGCGTCAGGGCGAGTCATAGTTGCATCCTTTGCATCACACGTGCACAGAGTTCAGCAAATCATTGACGTTGCAGTAAGAAATAATCGCAAGATTGCATTTGTAGGTCGCTCAATGGTTCGTAACATGGCACTCGCCAGCGATCTTGGTTACCTAACCATTCCTGGTGGGGCGTTGATTTCAAGTGATGAAATGGCAGACCTACCTGACGATCAAGCAGTTTTGATTTGCACTGGATCCCAGGGCGAGCCGATGGCTGCATTGGCGCGAATTGCAAATCAAGATCACGCCATTTCGGTGGGTCCCGGCGATACTGTAATCCTTGCTTCGTCGTTAATTCCTGGAAATGAAAATGCGGTTTATCGAATCATTAACGACCTGACGCGACTTGGGGCGCACGTAGTACACAAGGGGAATGCCTTGGTTCACGTTTCTGGTCACGCTGCTGCTGGCGAACTTTTGTACTGCTACAACATAGTTAAGCCAAAAAATGTAATGCCAATCCATGGTGAGTGGCGACACTTGAGAGCTAATGCAGACTTGGCGATTAAAACCGGAGTGCCTGAGTCAAGAGTGATGCTTGCCGGTGATGGAATTGTCGTCGATCTAGTAAATGGTAAAGCCAACATTGTTGGCGCTGTTCCTTGTGGCTATGTCTATGTTGAAGGCTCCACAGTCGGAGAAGTATCCGAATCGCTACTAAAGGATCGCCGAGTACTTGGTGAAGATGGATTCTTATCTATTGTTGCGGCAATAGATTTTGCTGAACGTAAAGTTATTGCCGGACCGCAGATTCATGCCCGAGGGTTTAGTAAAGAAGAGAGTGTCTTTGAAGAGATCTTGCCAAAGATTAAATCAACACTTGAAGCAGCGCTTGCTGATGGCATTACCGATACCCATCAATTAGGACAAATGGTTCGCAGGGTAGCTGGAAAGTGGGTAGGCGAGAAGCATCGCCGTCGCCCAATGATCGTGCCATTGATAATTTCCAATTAACTCAAGTGCTTTAGCCCAAGAATTCCGACACGCCGTAACTCTTGGTGCCAGTGTTACTGGAGTGTTTTGGATATATTTGTTATATGGCTTCCCCGTCAGCAGCAAAGACTCGTCCGCGCAGCTCATCAGCATCCCGTCCACAAGGAAGAAATTCCTCATCTGGACGCGCTCCAGTTAAGCCACGAAAGAGTTCAAAGCCTTCTGCGATAACCACCATGTTCCAGGGTCTGCGAAAGTTTGCGACTGCAATTTGGTTGGGTATTGCCCATGTGATCGGCGCTATTGCACGTGGCATCGGCAAGAGCGCAAGAGACCTTGACCCTGCACATCGCCGTGACGGTTTAGGACTTCTCTACTTATCTTTAGCAATCGTTGTTGCCGCAGTTGTTTGGTTCGATGTGGCTGGTTTTGTTTCAGGTGTTGTAACTAGCTTGGTTACCGGCGCTGTCGGTATTTTCGATGTTCTAGCTCCAGTTGCATTGCTAGTTATTGCAGTTCAAACTTTGCGTCATCCAGATGCACCGTCCCAAAAGAAGGGGCGACTAACCATTGGTTGGACACTGCTTTCTTTAAGTGTGATGGGTATCGTTCACATCAATCGTGGCAATCCAATTCCATCATCTGGGGCTGGCGCAATGCGCGAAGCAGCTGGTTGGGTTGGTTGGGCGATCACGGCACCATTTGTAAGTGCAGCCGGAACTATCGTCACCGTCTTGCTTCTTTTGGTTGTTGCATTCTTTTCAGTCTTGATTATTACCGCTACACCGGTAAACACCATTCCAACAAAGGTTCGCTCGATCGTAGCCAAGTTCCAGCGCACTGCCGTAGTAGATGAAGCGGAAATGTCACATCCGAACGTTGATGACATCACGGCTGCCCAAGCGCAATTGGCTTTAGATCTTTCCGTATCACCGAATCGCACTTTGTTTAGTCGCCTTCGTCGCAAGAGTTCTACTCCGTCAGTTATTGATCCGGCTTTAGCAATTGGAGAGCTAGCAGGGGATGCACCATTTGCAACTCCAGTTGTAAGCAATGCGGTCATTGAAGAAGATGCTGAACTTGTAGCCGTAATTGAAGACATCACTCAGATGAACACGATTGCAGTGGATGTTTTAGCTCCAGTTGTTGAACACGAAACTCAAGCGGTTTCCTTGATTACCGAGGCGCCTAAAGCTCCAGTGAATGCGTCGTCTCAACCAGCTTCGATGCTTGAAGTCAAGCCAGTTAAGTCTGAGCAACTTCAATTTGTGTCAGCTTCGAACTATAAGTTGCCAAGTGAATCGCTACTTAAGCCAGGTGCGATTCCTAAGGCACGTACGGCTGCAAACGATGCAGTTATTGAGGCGCTAACTCAGGTTCTTGAACAATTTGATATTGACGCTAAAGTAACTGGATTCCAACGCGGCCCAACGGTGACTCGTTACGAAGTTGAGCTTGGTCCAAAGGTGAAAGTGGAACGCGTAACAGCATTGAGCAAGAACATTGCTTATGCAGTTGCCAGTGCGGACGTAAGAATTCTTTCCCCAATTCCTGGCAAGAGCGCAATTGGTATTGAAATCCCTAATACCGATCGCGAAGTTGTCTCACTCGGCGATGTAATGCGAAGCGCCGAAGCAGCAGGGGATGACCACCCAATGTTGGTCGGTCTTGGTAAGGATGTTGAAGGCGGATTCACCGTAGCAAACCTTGCCAAAATGCCACACCTCTTGGTAGCGGGTGCTACCGGTGCCGGTAAGTCCGGTTGCATGAACGCTCTGATTACCTCAATTTTGATGCGAGCAACGCCAGATGAAGTACGTATGGTTTTGATTGATCCAAAGCGTGTGGAACTAACTGCGTATGAAGGTATTCCTCACTTGATTAGTCCGATCATTACAAATCCTAAGAAGGCAGCAGAAGCGCTAGCCTGGGTTGTTAAAGAGATGGAAGCTCGTTACGACGATCTTTCTGCTTACGGCTTCCGCCATGTTGATGACTTCAATAAGGCAGTTCGTGGTGGCAAGGTTTCTCCACCAGAAGGTTCACAACGAGTTCTTCGCCCTTACCCATACTTACTTGTTGTCGTAGATGAGCTTGCAGATTTGATGATGGTTGCACCACGCGATGTAGAAGACTCGGTAGTGCGAATCACGCAGCTTGCTCGCGCCGCTGGTATTCACCTAGTTCTTGCGACTCAGCGTCCTTCGGTAGACGTTGTCACTGGCTTGATTAAGGCCAACGTACCTAGCCGCTTAGCATTCTCAACTTCCAGTCTTGCTGATAGCCGAGTGATCTTGGATCAGCCTGGTGCTGAGAAGTTGGTTGGCCAGGGCGATGGTTTGTTCCTTCCAATGGGATCTTCCAAGCCAATCCGAATTCAGTGTTCATGGGTTACCGAAGCAGAGATTCGTGCAGTGGTAGCGCATGCAAAGGGACAGATGGCACCGCAGTACCGCGAAGACATCGTGGCTCCAATTACAGCCTCCCGAGAGATTGATGGCGACATTGGTAACGACCTTGATGACTTGCTAGCAGCCGTTGAATTAGTGGTTTCTACTCAGTTCGGTTCAACTTCAATGCTGCAGCGCAAACTTCGAATTGGTTTTGCTAAAGCTGGACGATTAATGGACCTAATGGAATCTCGAAACATTGTGGGTCCATCTGAGGGCTCAAAGGCGCGCGAAGTATTAGTAACTGCTGAAGATCTAGCGGGAACAATTGCATTGATCCGCGGCGAGTAGGCTTCACAGCGTGACCGCTAATCCTCGTGTATCTATAGTTTCTCTAGGTTGCTCACGTAACGACGTTGATTCCGAAGAACTTGCTGGTCGATTAACTGCCGATGGCTGGAATTTAGTTGCTGATGGGGAAGCAACTGATTTAGTACTGGTTAATACTTGTGGATTCATTGAGCAAGCTAAAAAAGATTCAATTGACACGATTTTGGAAGCTAGTGAGCTTCTTGCCGGCAATGGAAAAGTAGTAGCCGTTGGTTGCTTGGCACAAAGGTACGGCAAGGAACTCGCTGCCGAACTTCCCGAAGCTGATGCGGTGTTGAGTTTTGATGACTATGCCGAAATCGGTTCCACACTTCGAAAAGTTCTAGCTGGGGAAAGTATCGTTCCGCACACACCTGGAGATAGAAGGAAGTTACTTCCAATTTCGCCTGTTGATAGGCAGTTAGCCAGCGAAGATGTCTCAACTCCAGGCATGGGGCCGCATGTGTATCGCAAACGTCTTGAATCCACACCTTGGTCGCCACTGAAGATTGCCTCTGGCTGTGACCGCAGATGTACCTTCTGTGCGATCCCGGCATTTCGTGGCTCATTCGTTTCGCGTGATCCAGGCGAGATTTTTGAAGAGGCCGCTTGGCTTGGCGAGAATGGCGTTCGTGAACTTCTTTTAGTTAGTGAGAATTCAACTTCATACGGCAAAGACCTTGGGGACTTGAGGTTGCTTGAGAAACTCTTGCCGCTATTGGTGCAGCCAGAAGGAATTGAATGGGTTCGGGTTTCATATTTACAGCCAGCTGAAATGCGCCCCGATCTAATCAGCGTGATCGCTAATACTCCTGGCATCGTTCCTTACTTTGATCTGTCATTTCAACATGCCAGCAATGCAGTGTTGCGCCGCATGAAGAGATTTGGTGGAACTGACAGCTTCCTAGATCTTTTGAGTGCAATTCGAATTCATAACCCGCTGGCTGGGGCACGAACTAACTTCATTGTTGGCTTCCCAGGGGAAACTGACGAAGACGTCACTGAATTGATTAACTTCATCGAAGGCGCACGCCTTGATGCAATTGGCGTATTTGCTTATTCGGACGAAGATGGCACGGCAGCTGTAAAACTAGATGGTCACCTTCCGGAACACGAAGTGCA
>JALRCB010000169.1 GCA_023257525.1 Candidatus Nanopelagicales bacterium | reverse complement strand
TCCTGAACTCACCGCTAGATATGCATGCCGAAAAGCAATGCCACCTGAAGCGCACGCACCTTCGACCTTAGTGCAGGGAATATTATTCAGGCCAAGCCTGTCTGCAACAATTCCTGCCAGAACTTCCTTGCCGTTGAGTGGGCCACTTACAAAGTTACCAAGGTACAACGCCCCTATGTCACTGCGGTCTACTTGTGCGTCTTCAATAGCAAACGCGGCTGCCTTGACGGCAAGGTGTTCAATTGAGGTCCGATCATGCTTTCCAAAGGTTGTCGATCCAATTCCTGCAACAAATACCCTAGACATGGGACTGCTCCTGTTTCAAGACTTCTCTAAGTGCAGTCTTTAAAATCTTTCCATAGTTGTTCTTAGGCAAGGCGTCGGTCCTATAGTATTGTTTCGGTCTTTTGAATCGGGCTATGTTTGAAAGGCACAACGCGTCCAAGTCATCGAAACTAACGTCACGGCCTTCTTTCGAAACAAAAAAAGCAACTACCTCTTCGCCCCAATCTGGATGAGGCTTTCCAATGACCGATACCTCTAACACATCCGGGTGTCTTAGAAGAATCTCCTCTATCTCTCTTGGGTAAATATTCGTACCACCCGAAATGATCATATCCTTAGACCGATCCCGTAACGATAGCAATCCATCTTCGTCTAGAATTCCCACGTCGCCAGTCCACAGCC
This sequence comes from Candidatus Nanopelagicales bacterium, assembly GCA_023257525.1. Lineage (GTDB taxonomy): Bacteria > Actinomycetota > Actinomycetes > S36-B12 > UBA5976 > UBA5976. Next base: position 1,430 of record JALRCB010000169.1, on the reverse strand, counting down.
AACCATCTCGCAAAGCTTGCGCAGTCGCTAACGGGTTGTTCCAATAGCCAAGCATTGTGCAGTCACTCCGACAGATCACCTCGCCTAGTTCACCCGCAGGTTGATCGAACCCCAAGTCATTCACAACTCTTACTTCCACACCAGTCCTTGGATAACCGCAAGACCCCAGTTTTCTCAGATGGTCGTGATCGCGTGTTCCTTGGTGCATACGCTTTGATAGCCCGGCAATTGTCATTGGACTTTCGCCCTGCCCATACAATTGATACAGCCGAGGACCAAAGCAATCCAGAGCCATCTGTAAGTCATGAACATACATAGGCCCACCACCGTAATAGAGGGTTCTCAACCTAGGGAATTCGCTTCTTAGGGCGACCGAATGCATCAATCTGGTAACCATCGTCGGCGCTGCGAACATCGTGACTTTTTCGAATTGCTCCAGAGCACTGAGCACTTCTTCGGTATCAAAGCCACTGAGGATGACCTGGGTTCCCCCTCCCAGCAAATGTGGCAAAGCATATAAGCCAGACCCGTGGGACAGTGGCGCCGCATGCACCTTATGATCTCCACCCTGAACGATTTCAATATCAGAACAATAAGCCATGGACATGAAAAGGAGATTCCTATGGGTCAGCATTGCCCCCTTTGGCTTCCCAGTCGTACCTGATGTGTAAAAAATCCATGCAAGGTCATTGGGCATCACTTGCTGTAGCGTCATTGCAGGATGATCGTAGAGCGAACAATAGTTACAGCTGTCGACATCAACCAATTCAGTGCTTAATTCGATCTGCGTGAGTGCATCCTTGAGCGCCTCGATCTTGCTTTCAGCAGTGAAAAGTGCTTTGATTCCACAGTCGCTTGCGATGTGTGCGACCTCCTTTGGATGAAGCTTCGCATTGATAGGGACAGCACAAGCACCAAGATGCCAACAGGCGAAAAGAAGATCGAGAAACTCTGGACGATTTTCTAAGAACAACCCTAGGCGATCTCCTTGCTTTACGCCGATTCTTGAAGCGATTCCGTGGGCTAGTTGCATGACGCGTTGATGGAATTGCCCGAACGAACAGGTTTCCCCTGAGTAGCCAACAACCTTCGAGCGACTCAAACCACGTCGAACTTGCTCAGAAATCGTTTTATCGACTATCGCAATGTTGTGGGGTACTGCCTTAGCCTTCTGCCACAGAAATTGTGCAAGACTTGACATTGAAGCACTCCGAAGCGGTCCAAAACCTAACTGAAAGACTCACATTTTTCGAGACGAAATAAACTACTTATGTGTCCCGATGGCGACCCAGGTAAATCTATTGATTCCATTTGCACTGCTCAATAGATCATCCAAGCCTACCGGTGCACTCTATGCTTAAGTGTCAGTAAGATGTAGATAGCCCTATTTCGTTTTATCGACTTCCGAATCACCCAAGACTAATGATTGA
>JALRCB010000168.1 GCA_023257525.1 Candidatus Nanopelagicales bacterium | reverse complement strand
CTGTGACTCTGTTGCAGCGTTATACGCCTTGCAGAAGTCCATGATGTTTACACCGTGCTGACCAAGCGCTGGACCAACCGGTGGAGCAGGGTTTGCTTCTCCGGCCTTGATCTGCAACTTGATAAGTCCAGTGACCTTTTTCTTTGGGGCCATGTCTATCGCGTCCTTTTTCTTTTCGTTGTTTCTTTAGTTCTTGTGAATCTGGTTGAAGCCCAGTTCCACAGGAGTTTCACGACCGAAGATCTCTACAAGACCTACGACCTTTTGTGCATCCAAGTTAATCTCGGAAATCGTTGCGTGCAAAGTGGCGAATGGTCCATCAACCACAGTTACGGAATCGCCGATGTTTAGATCGATGTCGATCTTGGCGCCGCTTGCGCTGCCACCCTTTTCGCCAGCTGATGCAGCAGCGGCAGTTGCCACTGATGCGATTGCCTTTTGCTGACTTGGGCGAAGCATGTCGAAAGCTTCATCCATGGAAAGCGGTGCCGGGTTGTGACCCTGTCCTACGAATCCTGTTACACCAGGTGTGTGGCGAACCACGCCCCATGATTCATCAGTTAGATCCATGCGAACTAAAACGTATCCCGGGAACTTGTTGCGCTTAACTTGCTTGCGAACACCGTTCTTGATTTCAGTTACTTCTTCAGAAGGAACATTCACTTCATAGATGTAGTCCTCCATGTTTAGAGAGACTGCGCGGGTTTCTAAGTTTTGCTTTACGCGGTTTTCGAAACCTGCGTATGAGTGAATAACAAACCATTCACCAATTTGTGATTCCAAGCGGGCGCGGAATGCAACAAGTGGATCTTCGTCTTCGTCAGCCGCTACTGCTTCAGGAGCAGCAGCCTCAACTGGTGCTTCTTCAACTGCAACTTCTTCAGTTGTAAGTTCTGCTTCTACCACAGCAGTTAGATCAAAGTTTTTGTCGGCTGAAGTTGTTGAAACTTCGCCATCTAGGTCAACATCAGTTGCGCCATCGTATGCAACATCAGTTGCTTCAATTGCTTCTTCGTTAGAAGTTGGCATATCAACGGCAACCGATGACAAAGCATCATCAGTCTGTGGAGCTACAGCTTCTAAGAACGGTGATTCAGACACGTTTTATTCCTTACCTAACGACTAACCGAAAATCAGTAGAACTAGTTTGACGAATGCAAAATCAAGAGCAGCGATGATCAATCCCATAATGATTACGAAAACCACTACAACAGCTGTGTAGGTAACCATTTGTTCTTTGGTTGGCCAGACAACTTTCTTTAACTCGAACATCACTTGGCGCAAGAAAAGTGACATGCGACTAAACAAACCAAGACGCTCAGTACTGTTAACGCTCACTGTCTTTCCTTACTTCGCCGGAACTTTCTTCACCTAAAAAATCTTCTGTCTTACTTCTTGCAGCAGGGCCGGAGGGACTTGAACCCCCAACCGCCGGTTTTGGAGACCGGTGCTCTACCAATTGAGCCACGACCCTCTGGCACAATTTCGATCCGCACTCGCCTACCTGTTTCTAGGCACGCTTGCGCAGACTAAGAATTGTGTCGGTGGGTCAAGTCTAGACCTATTTTTGGAAGAGCAAAAACCACAGATTTCCGCCCCGGTAATGCCAATTCCAACTTAATAGGCAATACTTATGCGCGTGAACAAACCTCGAGTTTCCGCCCGAATTGGGGCCATTGCAGAGTCCGCGACCTTAGCTGTTGACGCCAAAGCTAAGGCATTAAAGGCCGCCGGTCGGCCAGTAATTGGCTTTGGAGCTGGTGAACCAGATTTTCCAACTCCCGACTACATAGTTGAAGCCGCCGTTGCTGCCTGCCGCGATCCAAAGTGGCATCGCTACACACCTGCTGGTGGTTTACCAGAACTAAAGTCAGCGATTGCAACAAAGACATTGCGCGATTCTGGATTTGTTGTTGATCCCAGCCAAGTTCTAATCACCAACGGTGGCAAGCAAGCGCTGTACAACGCGTTCGCTGCATTGCTAGATCCAGGTGACGAAGTATTGCTTCCAGCTCCCTACTGGACAACATATCCAGAATCAATTCGCTTAGCTGGTGGTATTCCAGTTGAAATCATGACTGATGAATCAACTGGTTACCGAACTTCGATCGCTCAGCT
>JALRCB010000167.1 GCA_023257525.1 Candidatus Nanopelagicales bacterium | reverse complement strand
AAGATGAAGCCCACAGCTTTTGTATTCAACGCAGCTCGCGGTGGAGTACTAGATGAAGATGCATTGTTTGATGCGCTTAAGTCAGGAACTATTGCTGGCGCTGGACTGGATGTCTATGCGACAGAACCATGCACCGATTCGCCGCTGTTTGCTCTCGACAATGTTGTTGCTACACCCCATTTAGGTGCTTCAACTGAAGAAGCTCAAGAAAAAGCCGGAGTTGCAGTCGCTGAGTCTGTAGTCGCCGCGTTTGCAGGAAACGTTGTTCCAGGCGCAGTTAACTCTGATTCAATTAACTAGTTAGTCCAACTCGGAACAGTTCAACCATTTCGTCGATCTCAGCTTCGGTAGTGCTAAGTGGTGGCGCTACTTGAAGCGCACCGCCCCAAATCGCACGTGAGATGACACCAACATCGCGACACTTGCCATACATCGCAGGAGCCATGTTTGGATCTGCCATTTGAATACCACCTAAGAAGCCAACGCCGGTGCGAACTTCACTCACTACGTCTAGATCTTCAAGTGTGCGCAGAGCGCTTGCGAACTTGTCTTCCAACTTAGCTACGTGAGCTGGCAGATTTTCGCGCATCATGATCTTGATGTTTGCTATGCCGGCAGCGGCTGCAGTCGCGTGACCACCGTAGGTATAGCCATGGCGCCAAACACCAGCACTCGGCGCGTAAAAAGTTTCCCAAACTGAAGGAGCTGCAATTACTGCGCCCATTGGTGCATAGCCTGAAGTTAAGCCCTTTGCGACGGTGATCAAATCTGGTTGTAGGCCATAACGAGTAGACGCAAACCAATCGCCGCAGCGACCGAAACCATTGATGACTTCATCGGCTACGAAAAGAATGTTGCGCTCGGCACAGGCTTTGCGAACTGTCTGAAGGTAAAGATCTGGTGGAATCCGAACGCCACCAGCACCTTGAATTGGTTCACAGAAAAATGCAGCGATGTTTTCTTCGCCAATTCGATCAATAGTCGCGATCATTTCATCAGCGTCGTCCCAAGGAACGCGCACCACATCTTCAACTAATTCGGAGTACCCGTCGTTGTTCGGCGGGATACCAGCGATAGAAGTGCCACCGGCATGCATGCCGTGGTAGCCGTTTTCGCGGAAGACAATAACTTTCTTTGAAGGCTTACCTTGCAATGTCCAGAAGCGGCGAGACATTTTCAAGGCTGTATCAATACTGTCGCTACCGCCAGAAGTGAAAAAGATCTTTGAATCTGGCACTGGTGAAATCGAGGCAACTAAATCGGCAAGTTCAATTGTTGGGGCAGTGGTGCATTCGCCAAATGAAGAGTATGAGGCGATGTCGGAAGCTTGAGCGGCCATTGCTTCGCCAATTTCTTTACGGCCATGTCCAACGTTCATGTACCAAAGAGCGCCGGCGGCATCAAAGTATTTTTTGCCCTTGTCATCCCAAACCCATGACCCTTCACCCTTAGTCATCACTAGCGGACCATTGGTGGAAATTGCATTCATGTCAGCGAAACCGTGCCAGAAAGCGTTAGACATTTTTTACTCCTTCGAATTGATTCCAGAATACCGACAAAGCCTTACCCTGTGGCATAGTTAGCCCATGATTTCTTGGCCGATTACTGAGCCAGTGCTGGTTGATAAGGCACTGATGTTGCGGCCATGGCACCTCGACGACGCAAATAGCGTTTACGAAATTTGCCAGGACCCAGCAATTCAAGAATTTACAACGATCCCAGTTCCTTACACGAGAGAAATTGCTGACTTCTGGATTAGGTCTTCACCTCAAAAGTATCTAGAGCGCGAGAAGATTTCTTTAGCGGGAATCCGTAACGGTGAAATTGTGTTGGCAGTATCTATCCACAGTATTCACGAATTCGATCACGTTGGCGAAATTGGCTACTGGGTTAGCCCAAATGCTCGCGGTGATGGCCTAGCTGCACTTGCGGTGAAAATGATATCTGACTTTGGATTTGCAATTGGATTTCGGCGCCTGTTCGCGATCACTTTGCCAGAAAACTTGGCATCCCAAAAGTCTCTAATCAATGCTGGTTTTGAATTAGAAACCGTTTTACGTGATCGAATGACAAGACGAAATGGAACCCAAGCGAATGCAGTTGTGTTTGCAAAATTTCCAGAT
>JALRCB010000166.1 GCA_023257525.1 Candidatus Nanopelagicales bacterium | reverse complement strand
CCCCAAAACCCCAAAACCCCAAGTGAGTGATGCAAGATATACAGTATAGATGAATTGGGCGCATCTAAGTTATAAACACTTGATTACTTTGATTGATTAACCCCGTTAAATTTTCAATCCAAACATGCACAACGCAGAAAGACCAACTGACCGCGCTGGCTACCGCGCAAGCTACACTAAAGCCATGGAGCAGCAAATTCACGTCGCTCCGGGCCAGAGACAAGCGGATATGCTGATCGATCATTTACTCAACGGTGCGGGCGCAAGCGGCATGCTCACGCTGCTTGGGAAGCGGCGTTCCCCGGCGGACCTCTCCCAAGAGTCAAGACGCTAAGGCAAGCACCACAATGACCCTCTGGAGATGGGCTGGCCCAATTCAGCGCAGGCGATCATGGGAATTCTTAACTAATCCAAAACACTCACTGAGGACCATTTGCTGACGAGGTTTGGCAGCAAGCGGTCAGATCAGGAAAAAGGTGTGACGTCAGAAATCGACGCTAACAGCGACAGCAAGTCTGATTCTGATGATAGCAGCGTCGACGGCAGAAAGCATCGGGCTAATTCGAGGGCGACCAAGGCTATCCCCAGGGATGACGAAAACGATGACTCATTCTAGCGCCGCGAAAGGAGGTAAGCGCGTTTGTCTTTGACACGTTAAATTCACACATTGTCAGGCTCGAATAAAACCGCAAGTCTGCAAAGAAGTGCCGCATGAAGAAGAAGGCGGAGTTCAAGGAAATGAGCAAAGGCGTCGCACTCCTCCGCTCCGAGAACAGAGAGCTGAAGGAGAAGGTAAGAAAGTTTGGATTAGCTAACGCGATGAAAGACAAGCAACCTGACGTTGATGTTATGCCAAAAGATTGAGGAAAACCAGCAGCTCCAGCGCAAGGTCCTACAGCAAGAATAGCTGATGCAGCAGATGACCCTCGCCTTGGTTAACCAATCACAGCAAAACAACAACAACGCAGTGCAAGCCCAGATGCAGCCCCATATTCCTGTGCAGTTCGTTCAGAACCAGGCCACGTAACCCATTCAAAATGCGAGCGTGACGTAGTAATTACAATTCAACGTCCAGCCCGCTAGCCTCTACGGTCTTGGCTCACTCTCGCAAGTGGGTAACAAGCAACCCTACGTTTAGAGCGTCCTCCAGGGCCTCTCCGCGCCCAGGGTTAAGGGTGGTGACGAGGGAAACGCCGGCACGCCATCGCTTTTGCCTCAGCTGATCAAGCTTTCGCAATTCAACAACCGGGGGCTTGCAGGTGCCCAGTCGGCTTCGGGCGAAGCAGCGACTTCCCCACCCCAAAACTACGGGTTGGTGAACTTCCCCAAGATGCTGACCCAGGACGGGCAGCTCAAGCAGTTCTAAAGCATGATATGATCAGACAGTTCGAAACGCGACAGGTTGCCGCGAAGCTTCGGAAAGGGGAAAGGATTCAAGAGCTGCAAGAGATCGAACGAGCAAAGTGAGCGCATCGCTGACGGCAAGACCACGCCATCGCAACCGGAAGGATCAAATGAGTCTTCGTGAAGCGCCAATTTCAAGCGGAAACAGGCATCCGCATCGATTATCAAACGACCGTAACCCTGACACAGGGCGCGTCTATCTTGACTTTCAAATTTCTCGCTAAGTCTTCAAGTATTTGATCTGTTACATCCTCCCCCCGTCATCTGCACTTCTTATTTAAAAGCCATAGCACCCGAGCTTTTTACCTGTTATCAGTACATTTCCCGTTTATTCAACGATTTCGTGCCGCTTTGACCATGTTGTGAGCTCCGTTTGGGGTTCCCTTACGGAAAACTGAAGCACTTGTCCAGATTTGTTTTATTCTTAGACAGAACCGGGCTTAAGTCTATCCCGAGAAGGGCAAGTGAGTCGGCACCATATTTTAAGCCATGGTTAGGAAATCCAACAGGAAAAGTCAATGTTTCTATTGAGAGCACTAGCACAGTCCTTAACTGAGGAACCCAAAAACAAACACCGCGGAAAGATTGCGCCCACCTTCCGCCATCATGCGGAACTCGGAACGGGAACTGCCCATTTAAGACCCGTGAATAGACGGAAGCTTGGGTTTCGCCCATTCTTTTCACACTTTATCCATACCAACGGGGTTTTGGGGTTTTGGGG
>JALRCB010000165.1:1852-2127 GCA_023257525.1 Candidatus Nanopelagicales bacterium | reverse complement strand
TATCAACAATTTGATTGTGATTGGAACTGCCGCAATTTTTGTTTCAGTTATGTCGCAGGTACCAAATGCTGATTCAGTAACAACAGCACAGGTGAATTTGCTTGGGTTTGGCACAACGCTTGGCGTAATGGCACAAGCACTGATCTTGATTCCAGCGCTTAAAAAATCTGGCTACAACTTCAAACCCAATTTTCAGTTTCGAAATGTTGGCAACGGCAAAGTAGGAAACTTGGCCAAGTGGACCATTGGTTTTGTTTTGGTAAATCAAATCACGT
>JALRCB010000165.1:0-1842 GCA_023257525.1 Candidatus Nanopelagicales bacterium | reverse complement strand
ATCTAAACGTCATTATGTTAACAATAAGACTCTTTACGAAGAGATGGTGAAATATAAAAATTCTGTGAAGGCAGCAGAAGCTGAAGGTAAAGAAAAACCTAGGATACCTAACTACATTGGCGAATGTTTTGGTTTCTGGAGATCCTGGAACCGTCTCAGTTGGATTTACTTCCTATCAAAAGGGGCAACTCATGATGATGTTGCCGCATTCCATAATTACAGTTTCGATAATCACTGCGCTGTTGCCGCGATTAAGTAGGCAGGCTCACGATAAAGATTTAACAGCTTTTGGTGGCGAGCTGTCAGCCTCGTTGCGGTTAGTTTCTGCCCTGATAATTCCTAGTGCGGTCTTCTTGTTAGCAAGTGGCCCATGGATTGGTGCGCTACTTTACGGATACGGTGCTTCCTCAGCAGCTCAAGGTGCGGCCCTTGGTGGGGTAGCGTCCATGTTCGCTTTAGGTCTGCCAGCGTTTTCTTTGTTTTACGTTTTGCTCCGTAGTTACTATGCACAGGAAAACACAAAGACCCCATTTATGATCAATTTGGGCTTTAATGCGCTTCACATAATTATTGGATTCACCCTGTTTTCTCTTATGCCTACCGGCTTACAGGTTGCTGGCTTAGCGCTTGGGTATTCGGTGTCGTATGTGATTACGTGCACATTGACTTGGCGTCGTGTCGGTAAACGGGTGCCTGAGATCCATAAGAATGGACATTTACGTCTGCTGGTTCGCGTCACTGCTGCAAGTTTTTTCTCTGCGTTACTTGCCTACGTCATAGTTCGCCTGACAATTACAAACCAATCAGAGTTGTCTGCGCTTCGCATTGGTCTTGCTATTGGAATTCTTGCTGGAGTATTTTCAATTACCTACTTGGGTTTGGCAAAACTCTTTCGCATCTCCGAGGTCACAACCGTCCTGGCGTTAGTCCGACGTAAATAAGCAACTAAACTGCAGATATGACTAGCGCAAATGACCGTGTATTTGATGGTCGGTACGCGCTAGATGTGCAAGTTTCAAGTTCCTTGAGTTCGCCGATTTGGCGGGCAATGGACATTTCATTAAAACGCTGGGTGAACCTAATACTTTTGCCAACTTCAGATCTTCGTAGCGTTAAATTACTTCAGGAATGTCAGGTTGCCGCTGTAAACGATCGCCGCGATGTTGTTTCAATTCTGGATGTCATCCCAGACGGAAGAATTGCAACTGAAGGTTCTCCGGTTTCGCAAGATCGTTATGTTGGCATTGTTACGGAATGGTTGGACGGCGAAAGTTTAGATCGGCTTATTGTGCGTCGTGGTGAAACTCTTCCGATAGACGAAGCACTAAGACAGCTTGGAATTATTGCAAACACCTTGATGAATTCACATTCGTTAAATGTTTATCATCGACGACTTCGGCCGCATAATGTGATTTTCTCACCTGGTCAAGAAGTTCGACTTGCTGGATTTGGGGTTGACTCTGCGCTCTTGGGACCTGATTCTGATGAAGGTGTCACTCAAGACATAAAGGGTGTCGGTCAAATACTGTTTGCGATGATCACTGGATTGTGGCCTAACGGAAATGTTGATTCACTTCCTGCTGCAATGCCAAGTGGTGGTGAACTGGTTCTACCAAGTCAGGTTCATGGCGAAGTTAGGCCTTATATCGACAAGCTGTACCAAAGAACGCAAGACGGAACTTATACTTCGATGCGCCAAGTTCTTGATGCCTTGTCTGTTGGTGAAGTTGAAGAATCTGAAAGTTTACGAAACAGAGTTTCACGCTTAACTGCAAGTTCGGTAACTTGGTCACCTCCCAAATCTGGCAGCACCAGTCGTCTGCGATCCTCTGTTATTGCAGC
>JALRCB010000164.1 GCA_023257525.1 Candidatus Nanopelagicales bacterium | reverse complement strand
TCAAGGTGATAAAGACGCTTTAGCATCGTTTTTTCAATCACGATGCTAAAAAGTCCTACGATCAGTGGCGCCAGAATCAAAGCCACAAAATAATTAACCTCAAACTCTGGCATTCCAATCCACTGACCCACTTGAGTTAAGCCGATCCAAGTCAGCATGGCGCCCAACATATATTGAGCGCCATGGGTGAAATTAATCACATTGAGAAGTCCAAAGATGACTGCAAGACCTAGACTCAGTAATGCATAAAACGAACCATTGATTAAACCAATCAATAGTTGCGAGACTAAGGCTTGCGGTGTAATCCCAAGAAGCTCAAACATGAATCAATTCACCTTTGATTACTTAGTAACGTATTTGCACTTCGATTGAGCCAAGGGCAAAGTTGCATCTTTTGCAGCAATTACCTTAACAACTTTTGCTACATCATTGGGTCCCTTCGACTCATTTGGCTTCTTCACTTCAAGCAAGTACATATCGTGTTCAAACTTACCATCAGCACGAATCCTGCCCTTGAATAAACCGTCGTTAATCTCAACCGACTTCATCTGCTTCATGACCGCATCCGAATTGTCGGTTTTAGTGACTTCAATGGCTTTCAGATATTGCATCGTGGCTGAATAAACACCCGCTTGAACCGAGGTTGGTGCTTTGCCTTTGAACTCTTTCATGAAGCGCTCAGCAAACTTGCGATTGGAGTCATTAAAGTCCCAGTACCAGCCTACAGTAAAGTTCATGCCTTGGGTTGTTTTTAATCCCAACGCTTGAATATCACTAATAAACATGAGCAAGGGCACAACGGTTTGCTTCGAACCCATAATGCCTAGCTCAGCGGCTTGTTTAATCGATCCGATCGTGTCACCACCGGCATTGGCTAAACCAATCACTTCAGCCTTCGAGGATTGTGCCTGAGCCATGAATGATGAAAAGTCTTGGGTATTAATTGGGTGCTTCACACTACCCAATACTTTTCCACCGTTGGCTAGTACCACCTCAGTTGTGTCACGCTCTAATGTATGTCCAAAGGCATAGTCGGCAGTAACAAAGAACCATGTCTTCTTTCCAGAGTCCACCACTGCCTTACCAGTACCGCGTGAGAGCGCATAGGTGTCATACACGTAGTGAATACTGTATGGCGTACATTTCTCATTGGTAATAGGCAATGAAGCCGCGCCAGTCACAATCGATACGCGTTTAAATTGCTCGGCCACCTCCATCGCAGCTAAGGCTGAAGCGGTCGAAACGTTACCGACGATCATGTCAACTTTATCTTTCTCAAACATCTCGCGGGCTTTTGAACCAGATAAATCAGCTTTGGACTGAGTATCTGCAGAGGTAATCACGATTTTGCGGCCTAATACTTGACCACCAAAGTCACGAGCAGCCATTTGAGCGGCAAGTACGGCGCCAGGTCCCTCAATCGCAGAGTAGATACCAGAAAGGTCTGTTAATACCCCGATACGAATCTCATTATCCGAGACGGTTTGTGCTTTTGCAGGAATAGCCGCTGTCAAAAAGGCAGCGGATACGAGCGCAGCGATTGCAGTTTTTTTCATTTGAACTTCTCCTTTTAAACTTTTACCACCTTTTCACAACTAAACACCCAACAAAATCTTGAGCTCCTCTTGACTAGCTTCGAGTTGATGTCTCTCCACCATTTTTACAACTTGCCCATGCTCAATCACATAGTTTCTATCTGCGAGCTTTGAGGCAAATCGAAAATTTTGTTCAACCAACACAATCGTAAATCCACGTTCTTTTAATGCTTTTACAACCTCGCTCAGTTTCTGAATAATGACTGGTGCAAGACCTTCGGTAATCTCATCCAGAAGAAGTAAGTTAGCGCCGGTTGGCAAAATTCGGGCAATCGCCAGCATTTGCTGCTCGCCACCGGAGAGTTTGCCGCCAGGACTTGAGCGCCGCTCATAGAGGTTCGGAAACATCGCATAAATATCATCAACGCTCATCGCCATACCCTCGCCAACTTTGGGCGGCAGCATTAAATTTTGCTCACAGGTCAAGCTAGTAAAAATACCGCGCTCTTCAGGGCAATAACCGATACCGAGCTTTGCCACGCGATAGGTTGGCATCCCAATCACCTCTTGCCCATTGACCTGGATCGAACCAGTGCGTTGACCAACA
>JALRCB010000163.1 GCA_023257525.1 Candidatus Nanopelagicales bacterium | reverse complement strand
AGGCGCAAGCTCGCTCAGCTGGAGATAAAGGTTGGGGAAGTTTTGCAATCGAGCCGATCAGTAAAGGCGAAACTGTTGGCAGTTTCGGCGGATGGTCCGTACCTAGAAGCGTCCTAGCAACGCTTGAGCTTGAACGCCAGCACCGCGCGATTCAAGTCGATGACGATCAATACTTGGTTTCCAAAGCAGAACGTGAACCAGGCGATAGCTTCAATCACTCATGTGAACCAACTTGTGGCCTAATGGGCGCCACAGTTCTAAAAGCTCGTCGCGATATTGCAGTCGGCGAAGAACTCACTTTTGATTACGCGACTTGTGATGATTCGGATTATGACGAATTCACTTGTGGGTGTGGTACGCCAGAATGTCGCGGAACTGTTACCGGAAAAGATTGGCAACTTCCTGCGCTTCACAAAAAGTATGACGGCGAATTCTCACCATACTTAGCAAGAAGAATTGCTAATGAGTTCTAACTAGAACTAGTCTGCTGATCCGCCACCATCAGAAGAGCCACTTGCATCAGGCGTTGGTGGATCTAATGGCACAACCATAGTGTCATTTAGATTTTTTGGCGCATCGATTGCAGATGAAGTTGTGGCAGCCGTTGAGCCAGCAATAAAGGTTGTATCGTCTGTATTCTTGCTTTCCAGATGTTCGTGATACCTCACATCAGCACGATGTAAATCTGAGTCGCGAATCTTTAGCGCCTCAGCGATGGGAAGCACAACCAAGAATGTTGCCAATAGGTGCATCACACTTAATGAGAACTTCACTGAAAATGAAACTCCAGTGAGAGTTAATGCGCCATAAACCGATGCCAGGCCAACGCCAAGCCCGCTAACTAAAAACCAAATTCTTGGGCCAATGAAAAGTTTGGCCAAACCAACAGCTACCAAAGTTGCTAAGACTCCCGCGATTGCAGTTGCCACGGTAACTCGCAACAACGAAGCATCAACATAAACTGCGCTTTGGAATGCTTCGGGAACTACGATTTCCCAATTGAATAAGTTGACGCAGATCCAATGCCAGCCAGCGTTGGCACCAGCTGCAAGAGTGGTTGCGCCCAATCCAGCAAGCCAAATACGAGCTGCAGGTGGCGTGACTTGGCGAACTGGTTTAACTGACATTTGGCACTCCCGTTTAGCGAATCGCTAGTGGCAAAAGCCTACGGCATAGCGCCAGTTTCACTGCTGTGCGTTTCTCGCGTAACCTTGCATTTGATCGTTTTCATTAACGGTTTTGGCGAGGTGGCAGAGCGGCCGAATGCGGGCGCCTTGAAAGCGTCTGAGGTGTAAAAGCCTCCGGGGGTTCAAATCCCTCCCTCGCCGCAGAAAAAAGAAGGCCCCCCGGCGGGGGCCTTCTTTTGTTCTTCGGCTCGGGAGATATGGCGCCCGTATCTGAGCAAACGATGTGACAGGTCGCATGCGAAAAACTTCTGAGGAAAAACTACGGAGTGAGCGTCGGTCCCCAGATTTCATGCTGATCCGCAGGATCTGCATACTGAAATTGGGGACGCGAGCGGAGCGTTTTGACGCAGAAGGTTTTTGTGAGTCTTCATAATCATAGAAATCTAAATATGCAGTTATTCCTGTATCAAGAGAGAATAAGACTGTGAACGAAATCAATACCGACGTATTAGTTGTAGGAGCTGGACCTGCGGGTTCTTCAGCTGCAACTTATGCAGCGCGCGCTGGACGCCAAGTTGTTTTGATCGATTCCGCAATTTTTCCTCGCGATAAACCATGTGGTGATGGCTTAACTCCAAGAGCGATCGCTGAACTTAACGCAATTGGTTTGAGTGAATGGCTTTCTGGCCGTGCCCGCAACAAGGGACTTCGCGCTGCTGGATTCGGACAAGAGTTGTTGTTGCCTTGGCCAGGTGGATCACTTCCTAACTATGGTGGCGCAGCACCACGCATGGAACTTGATGAACAAATCATGTTGATTGCCAAATCAGCAGGTGCAACTGTGCTTGAAGGCCATAGCGCAACGGACGTTGTAATGGATGCCGGTGCAATCAAATCTGTGATTGTACAAACCGAAACCGGAGCTGTAACCATCAACGCGAATTCAGTAATCATTGCGGATGGTGCACGTTCCCAACTTGGTCGCAAACTTGGTCGTGAATGGCATCGCGATACTGCCTATGGTGTAGCAGCTCGCGGT
>JALRCB010000162.1:1925-2193 GCA_023257525.1 Candidatus Nanopelagicales bacterium | reverse complement strand
TTGAACATGAGGCTTGCCTTGCAGGGAGACGACTTGTGCAGCGGCGACTTCATCTGCTGCTTCTTCGAGCTGAGCGGAGGCGACTGGAACAAACGCGTTGCGTTTTGACTCATCATGCTGTCACCCAACCGAGCGTTGCGCATGCGCGCACTGCTGATTGGCGACAGGATACCGCCCACGCAGTTGGACGGGCTGAAAAAGGCGGGAAAATCGGAGAAGCCGGCGCTGCCCAGGGGGGCGCCGTTGGAGAACAGACCGGAAATTTCGC
>JALRCB010000162.1:0-1915 GCA_023257525.1 Candidatus Nanopelagicales bacterium | reverse complement strand
GATTGGCTGGAGGGGCGTGCAGCTGACTTCAATATCTGTTCCGTCGAACATGTAGCGGGTAGGGGAAAATAGGAAGCTGGACGAAGCGTTAGGTTACGTATTGTTGGGCTGTGGCAGGGGAGCGCACTGGTGGCTGAGAGCAGCAGGCGTTGCCTGAAGTGCATCGGGCGCGCAGTAGCCCCCGGGTGATTGCGCGTGAAGGATGTCTTCAGGAGCCGTGTCTTTCAGTCGCGGTGCGCCACGGTTTTGTGCATCGAGGGCTGCAACTTTGGCGGGTCGAACCGATGGCGTTCCAAAGTCGTTCAAGGCAGGGCGCTTGGTTGGACTGGCGGCCGCAGGCCGGGGCACCGCCTGAGAGGTGAGCGGGGAAAGTTCAGATGCGGCGGCTTCAGCTTCTTCTTCTGATGGATCACGACGCCGAATGGTGGAGTTCCAACGATTTTTGATGGCATTGTCGGTGCGACCGGGCATAAGGCGCGAAATTTCAACCCACTTGTTGCCCAGCTCTTGGTGCAGCTTGATGCGTAAGGAGTACACCAAAGGCATCGACCAGGTCCTCAAGCGTCTTGAAGCCATTGCTGGTGCGACAGGTCGGTTGAAACTGATGTTTGACAAATGGCTGCAGAGTGATTCGCTCAAAGAAACGTTGCAATCTCTCGAAATCAAGTGTTTCAGCTTGCGTGGCTGGGTTCAGAATCTTTTACAAAATCATGCGCATTTGCTGCTCAACCACACTGTCAATGTGCAGTTACCTGTTCAGATAGACACAGTGCTGGCAGATGACTATCACCTGGACATAGCCCTGAGCAATCTGCTGGACAACGCTGCAAAGTACAGTCCTGCAAACTCCACAATCACTATTTCTACCCGAACCAAAAGCGGTTTTGTTGGCATTGTTGTGACCGATCAAGGCCCAGGCATCCCAGAGGAAGTTCAAGGGAAGATTTTTAGCGATTTTTTCCGTGTTGCTCCTGAAAGTCATATCCGTGGCATGGGTTTGGGCTTGTCTATCGTGCAAAGAATTGTGGATGCACATCACGGCCATATAGAGTTGACCAGCGCCCTCGGAAAAGGTTCGACATTTTGTGTTTGGATACCCGCTGGGACCAGCGCATCCTCCTCTGTTCTTGCGCAGTGATCTAGTCACGCCCGAGCATTTGCACACGCACAATAAATACTTATGAAGTACCACAATTTCTGGACTCTGTGCTTCTTAATTTTTATCACAAGCACTCTTGCAGGTCCAAATAAAACTGAATTCGCTGTTGGCTCTGATCGTGATTCGCACGGTTGCATCGCTTCCGCAGGGTACCTCTGGTCCCCTCTGCGGAGCGAATGTATTCGCTTGTTCGAAGCTGGTTTGGCTTTCACCCCAGAGACTGTCACTGGGAAAGGGTCCAGTCAACTCGCTTACCTGGTCTTGCCATCTGCCGACATAGCGCCAATACGCCATGTTGAGCTTTACATGCCCGGACAATTTGAGCCAATTCAACTCCAGACGCAGAACAACCCTGAAGGCGATATTCGGCCAACTTTGCTGATTAACCGTGCTGAAAAAGTTCGACTCATACGCGTTAAGGACGAGCATGTGTTGGACGCCCGTGGCCAAAGGTTTCGGCGCGCCAGTACGCCAGATGATCGTTTGTTTGAGTTGCGGTGAAGAGCTCAGGCCAGCCATGAAGAGCACTGGCCGTCAGAAGGAGGTCGCCAGCATTGTCCGGGGGAGAGCAATGTGAGCACGCCAGCCACCATCAACTTTTTCTTCAGAGCGGTAATGCCAAGTTGCGCGGCTCGAAGTGACTCTGCACTTTTTCGAGTGGAAATGATGGCTGGTGCCCCCGACAGGAATCGAACCTGTATCACTCCCTTAGGAGGGGAGAGTTCTATCCATTGAACTACGGTGGCACACGTTTGA
>JALRCB010000161.1 GCA_023257525.1 Candidatus Nanopelagicales bacterium | reverse complement strand
AGGCGCAGAAGGGATGTCACCTAAGACCAGCCAACGATGAACTTAAATCGAAGCGATCCTTCGGTAGATCAAGGAGTGACGTCATGTCGCAACATCTCACAGGCGCCGAGAGCCTAGTTAAATCTCTGGAACACGCTGATGTCGAAGTTGTATTCGGTATCCCAGGCGGTGCAATTCTTCCGGTCTATGACCCACTAATGGATTCCCCTTCAGTTCGACACATTTTGGTGCGCCACGAACAAGGTGCCGGCCATGCTGCAGAAGGCTACGCAGCAGCAAGTAATCGTGTTGGCGTTTGTATGGCAACAAGTGGTCCTGGTGCTACCAATCTTGTAACACCGATTGCCGACGCGCACATGGACTCAGTTCCAATGGTTGCGATCACTGGACAGGTGCCAAGTGCCTTCATCGGATCAGATGCATTTCAAGAAGCGGACATCCGAGGCATCACAATGCCAATCACAAAACATAATTATCTGGTAACTCGCGCCGAAGATATTCCGCGTGCGATTAAAGAAGCTTTTCACCTTGCCAGCACAGGTCGTCCTGGGCCAGTTCTTGTAGACATCACTAAGGATGCTTTGCAAGCCAGTGCGGAATTTGTTTGGCCGACACACGTAGATTTGCCAGGTTACAAACCGACTACAAAGCCACATGGTCGACAGATTAAAGAAGCAGCTCGCATGATCGTGGATGCACACCGCCCAGTGTTTTATGTTGGCGGTGGCGTTATTCGTTCCCAGGCACACAAAGAACTTCGTCAACTGGCAGAACTAACTGGAATTCCAGTCGTTACAACTTTGATGGCACGTGGTGCATTCCCAGACTCACACAAACAGCACATGGGTATGCCAGGTATGCACGGAACGGTTGGCGCAGTTGGCGCATTGCAAAAGGCTGACTTGCTAATAGTTCTTGGTGCCCGTTTTGATGACCGCGTAACCGGAAAGCTTGAATCATTCTCTCCGAAGTCCAAAGTGATTCACATTGATATTGATCCAGCGGAAATTGGTAAGAATCGCTATGCAGACATCCCAATTGTTTCTGACGTGCGCGAAGCAATATCTCAACTTATTCCAGCCGTTACCGCAGAATTTGATGCTGGAAATCGCGCTGACTTAACAGCTTGGTGGATCACACTGAATCACTGGCGTGAAACTTATCCGCTTGGCTACGACCAGCCGCAAGATGGCACACTTTCACCACAGTATGTAATCGAACGCCTTGGAAAGATTGCTGGACCAGAAGCCATCTATGCCGCAGGCGTTGGTCAGCATCAGATGTGGGCAGCACAGTTCATTGGATATGAAAATCCAAACACTTGGTTAAACAGTGGTGGCTTAGGAACCATGGGTTACTCAATTCCAGCTGCAATGGGCGCCAAAGTCGGCGCGCCAGATAAAACCGTTTGGGCAATTGATGGTGATGGTTGTTTCCAAATGACTAACCAGGAACTAGCTACCTGCACAATCAATGACATTCCAATCAAGGTTGCACTTATCAATAACGCTTCCCTTGGCATGGTTCGTCAATGGCAAAACTTGTTTTACAACGAGCGTTATAGCAATACAGATTTGCAGTCTCATTCGATTCCTGACTTTGTAAAACTTGCAGACGCATACGGGTGTCATGGAATTCGCGTTACTAAAGCCGAAGAAGTCGACAAGGCAATCGAAAAGTCGATGGAGATCAACGACGCACCAGTAGTGATTGATTTCCAGGTACATCGCGATGCCATGGTTTGGCCAATGGTTGCCGCCGGTACCGGAAACGATGAAATTCAATTTGCGCGAGATCTGGCACCGCAATGGGAAAGAGGGGATGACTAAACATGGCTCGTCATACTCTTTCGATTTTGGTGCAGGACCAACCAGGTGTTCTTGCGCGAATTTCCGCACTGTTTTCTCGTCGCGGTTACAACATTGAATCTTTGGCAGTAGGCACAACCGAAACCGAAGGTGTATCTCGCATGACCGTTGTGGTCAATGTTGACCAGCACGCACTTGAGCAAGTAACAAAGCAGTTAAACAAGTTGATAAACGTTCTTAAGATAGTGGAACTTGATGACAACACTGCAATTGCTCGAGAGTTGATGCTTATCAAAGTTAAGGCAGACGACCACTCCCGCAGCAAGGTACTTGAACTCGTTGAGCTGTTCCGCGCCAAAGTTGTGGACGTCAGCGGTGACGCGGTAACCATCGA
>JALRCB010000160.1 GCA_023257525.1 Candidatus Nanopelagicales bacterium | reverse complement strand
TTGATCCAAATACCGTTCGGCGCATTGTTACTCAAGCGCACGTAAGTGCATCAGATGTTGTAGTCGAAATTGGTCCAGGACTTGGATCCTTAACTCTGGCGCTTCTACCTAACGTGGCAAAAGTTTTAGCTGTAGAGATCGATCCAATTTTGGCTGGCGCATTGCCATCAACCATTGCGTTGCACGCGCCGAATCTGAAAGACAACCTTACAGTTATCAATGCCGACGCGATGCGAATCACTGAGTTGCCAGTTGCCCCAACTCACTTAGTTGCAAACCTGCCGTACAACGTTTCAGTTCCAGTCGTATTGCACTTCCTAGAAACTTTCCCATCGCTAACCGAAATCTTGGTTATGGTTCAAGCTGAAGTTGCAGATCGAATGGCGGCTGGACCTGGCAGCAAGATTTATGGTGTGCCTAGCGTCAAGATGGCTTGGTACGGCGAAGTCACGAAAGCTGGCTCAGTTGGCCGCAATGTGTTTTGGCCAGCGCCGAATGTTGATTCAGGTTTAGTGCGACTGGTTCGCAAAGAACGCGATTTTGATCCGGAACTACGCGAACTGACTTTCACAATTGTGGATGCCGCGTTCGGGCAACGTCGCAAAACCCTTCGCACCGCGCTAGGTAGCGCACTTGGATCACCGCAGATTGTTGAAGGTATCTTGCGCGAGGCTGGTGTGGATCCTGGATTACGCGGGGAGCAGCTAAGCCTGCAAGATTTTGTGGCTATCGCGCAGCAGGCTAAGAAAGTAATCTGAGTTCGTGACCAAATCCGTAACCGTACGAGTTCCTGGCAAGGTAAATGTTTACCTTGGGGTAGGACCGCGAGAGTTTTCGGGTTACCACGAACTTGCCACAATTTTTCAAGCCGTTGGAGTTTACGACGAAGTCACAGTCTCTGCAGCAGACTCTCTGAAGATTAGCGGCCTCGGTGCTTTTGCAGATCAAATCCCAACGGACGAAACTAACTTGGCCTGGAAAGCAGCTGAGTTAGTGGCTCGAGCATGTGGCGAAGATCCAAACATTCATATTCAAATTGATAAATCAATTCCGATTGCAGCTGGCATGGCTGGTGGTAGCGCAGATGCGGCAGCCACACTCGTGGCATGTGACACGTATTGGAATGCCGGCATCCCACGCGATCAACTGGATGCCATGGCTGCAACTCTCGGATCTGATGTTCCGTTCATGTTGCATGGTGGTTGCGCACTTGGCGTTGGCCGGGGCGATGTGCTTTCACCAGTAATGATTCGTGGCAGTTTCCATTGGGTCTTTGCAACTTTTGATGAAGGTTTATCGACTGCGCAGATTTATGAAAAGACCGATGAACTGCGTGGCCTGGAATTTGAAGCTGAGCCAGTAGTTCCAACCGAGTTGTTAAGTGCGCTTGCTCGTGGCGATGCACCAGCCCTTGGTCGATTGCTGCATAACGACTTGCAATTAGCAGCCACCACTTCGCGCCCATTGTTAGGTCGAGTTCTTGAGCAGGGAATTGATTACGGCGCTTTGGGAGCGATAGTTTCCGGCAGTGGGCCGACCTGTGCCTTCTTGGTTCGGGATGAATCCAGCGCAATTGATTTAGTTGTTGCACTTAAAGCTTCAGGCTTAGTTGATGACGTTTTGCGCACTCACGGGCCAGTTCATGGTGCGCGAGTTATCTCGACATCAAGATAATCTCCTAGACTCTCGTAAATGAGCACACCAGATGAAGTCGACCGAATTGTCGATGCTTGGCAGCAAGAGCGGCCAGATCTTGATGTTGCGCCCCTGCAAGTATTGAGCCGAGTTTCCCGACTTGCGCGGCATCTTGATATCGCCAGACGTGAGGCATTCGCAGCCAACGATCTAGAGCCCGGCGAATTCGATGTTTTGGCTGCGCTGCGTAGAACTGGAAAGCCTTACACGCTCTCGCCATCAGCGTTGATTTCCCAAAACTTAGTAACCAGTGGAACCATGACGAATCGAATTGATCGACTTGAATTTAAAGGTTTGGTCGCTCGCTTGCCTGATCCAACAGATGGCCGAGGCATCTTGGTGCAACTAACTCAAGCTGGAAAATCAGCGGTTGACCGCGCACTAGATGAATTGTTGTCTCGCGAAAAGTCTCTCTTAGCTACAGTCTCAAAAGCTGACCAGGAAAAGTTAGCAAATGTATTGCGGAATATCGTTTTGCCATTTGATGAAGAGGCATCAGGGCCGGAAAACTAAAA
>JALRCB010000015.1 GCA_023257525.1 Candidatus Nanopelagicales bacterium | reverse complement strand
ATACCTGAGCCGTTATCGCCAAAGAGTGGCTTCGGCATAAATGTGACGGTCTTTCCAGCAGCCCAGGCAGTGTTCTTGATGATGTACTTAAACTTCATCAAATCATCACCGGCATGGAGAATGTCATTGAAGCGGTAGTTGATTTCCATCTGACCTGCAGTACCAACTTCATGGTGTGAGCGCTCAACTAGTAAGCCAACTTCAGCTAAGCGCACGACCATTTGATCGCGTAGGTCAGCCATTTGATCGGTTGGTGAAACCGGGAAGTAACCACCCTTGATGCGGGTCTTGTAACCTCTGTTGTCGCTGCCGTCAGCATTGAACTCGTTTCCGGAGTTCCAGGCACCTTCAATTGAGTCAACGTGATACATGGATTCGTTGGCGCTGGTCTTGAAGCGAGCTGAATCAAATACGAAGAACTCTGCCTCGGGAGCAAAGAAGGCAGTGTCTGCGATACCGGTAGAAGTTAAGTAAGCCTCAGCTTTGGCTGCGACGTTGCGTGGGTCACGAGCGTATGGCTCGTCTGAGAACGGATCATGAACTGAGAAGTTCATAACTAAAGTCTTTTCTTTGCGGAATGGATCAACAAATGCAGTTGTGACATCTGCCAGAAGCTTTAGATCAGATTCATGGATGGACTGGAAGCCTCGGATGGACGAACCATCAAACATCTGGCCACCTGCAAAGAAGTCTGCATCTACAGATTCAACAGGCACATTGAAGTGCTGCATTACGCCAGGCAAGTCACAGAAGCGCACGTCAAGAAAGCGAATATTGTTGTCCTTGATGTACTTAAGTGCATCTTCGGCGGTTTTGAGTCCAAGGTTGGACATTGATCCTCCAGTTAGTTATTCCGCGATTTTCCAGAGATTTCTCTGGCTGGTTCTGACCATAGCGGGACACGATTTCAACGCCGTGTCCCATGTGTTTCGGGTTTGTTACAGCAAGTCCCAAATGTTTTTAAGTCACCTGGTTCAACCCCGCCAGAGCGCGATAAGCCCAACTTAGATTTAGAGTTAAAGCGTGGAGAGAAGAGACATTGGTTCGTGGCTATCTGGACCCAAAGCAGCCCTTGAAGAACAAGGCATGGACTTTGGATACCCAGGGCAACGCTTTGGCTTACCCAAACAGGGGATTGGTTCAGTTGCCCGGATGGGAAGGCGAATCATCGCTCTCATGATCGACTGGATTGCTGCGATCTTGGTTACCCATCTGGCATTTCCAGATCTGGTTTATGGGTCTGAGGTTTTTGCGGCGGCCACCCTGGGAATTTTCGCCGCCCAAGTATTCCTGCTGACAGCTACCACTGGTGCATCATTTGGATACAAACTATCCGGCATCAGACTTATTTCGATTAGTCCGGCACCGATAACTTTTTTGAAGGTATTGGTACGCACCGCACTTCTGTGCTTGGTGGTCCCAGCCTTGATTTGGGATCGAGATGGTCGTGGATTACACGATAAGGCTGTTGGAACAATAACAATGCGGGCAAGATAGATCCATGTCTTCATTAGAACTACCAGCCGGAAAAACTTCCGCTTTTGTAATCAGTTTTGATTTTGATGCCGAAGAAGTTTGGTTAGCTGAAAACCCAGAAAATGCGAATCGACCTGGTGTGCTTTCGCAGGGAACTTATGGAGCCAAAGTTGGTGTGGGGCTGGTTCTAGACACACTTGATCATTTAGGTTTACCAGCAACGTTCTTTACGCCAGGTCGCGTTGCCGAACGCTATCCAGATCAAATGCGGGAAATCGTTGCGCATGGACACGAGCTCGGCCATCACGGTTATACCCACACCTCTCCAACAAAACTTTCCAAGGCTGAGGAACTAGAAGAACTTTTAAAGGGGAAAGCAGCGCTGGAACAATTCGGCGTTGAAGTTACTGGATATCGATCGCCTTCTTGGGAAGTTAGCCCAAACACCTTTGATCTGCTGGTTGAAAATGGATTTAAGTATTCATCGAGCATGATGGATGACATCAAGCCCTATGTTCATCCCGCTCATAAAGTTGTGGAGCTGCCTGTTCAATGGATGTTGGACGATGCACCGTACTTCTGGTTTAGCGTCGGCAGCGACTGGAATCGCACGATTCGCTCGGCCCGAGACGTTGAAGAAATTTGGCGGGAAGAGTTCTTGGGAATTCATGGACTTGGCGGTTTAACTATGTTAACTATGCATCCACAATTCATTGGACGTCCAAGCAGAGTTGCAATGCTGGAAAGATTCTTGACGTTTGTTAAATCCCACGATGAGGTTTGGATTGCCACCGCAGGCGAAGTTGCAAAAGCGGTTAAGTAAACAGCCCTTTTACGGAGTCTAGATAGCCTTGCTCATCTAGGTAGGGAAGTACAAAGAACATAAGTACGGCAATAACAATTGCCCACTTGATCAATTTCTTTACTAGGAAAATCACAATCAAAACCATGCCAAGCAAGTATGAAGCAGAAGCATTTGCGAAAAAATCTGAAATTGTGGTGGTGATTTCGTTCATCGACGTGGCATCTTTCTGCCCTGAGGCAGCGGTCCCTTTGGAATTGGAAGCGCTGTTTGTGGCAGAGCCTTAAGACGGTTTCTTACTTGAGTAACTTCAGCTGGGCGAAGTGTCTTGCCAAGTTTCTTAACAGTCTTTTGCAGGTTTGAAATCGTGACATCAACGTCGTCAACGATGATCTCGTGAATTGGCACGCCTTGAGCGTAACGGGCGTGAGCTTTGCGCTGCTCTGCCAAAAGAACTGCTGGACGACTACCTTCGCCAACCAGGATGATTCCCGGGCGACCAACAACACGGTGAACCATGTTTTGATTCTTGTCGACACCGACTGCTGGGGTTACAAACCAAGCACCGCGGATTGCGTTAAGTACGGAAGCAGCTGCGCCAACTTGTCCGGCAATCGAGGAGTAGGCGGCATTCTCAGCGATTTTTCCAAAAAAGAATGTTGTCGCTAGTAAGGCAGTTCCAAATGCAAAAACTCCAAAGAAGGCAGTTAGATCTACAGCAACACCAATTGCGAAAATGATTCCAAATACAACAGCGAAAACACCCAGCAGTCGCAGAGCCAAGAATGAGATCTCATTTGAGGCGAACTTGTAGGTTTCCTTGATTTGGACGTACCAGCGTTGCTTTTTTGGCGCCTGCATCTTTAGTGACATGTCTCTACCTTAAACGTCAGTTGAATTTCGAGCCGCAATGGCTTGCTTGTAAAGTTTTCCAGCCCGGTAAGAGGATCTGACTAGTGGGCCACTGAGTACTCCAGCAAATCCGATTTCTTCGGCGACTTTTGCCAATTCCACAAATTCCTCTGGCCGAACCCAGCGATCAACGGGATGGTGTCGTAAGGATGGTCGAAGGTATTGAGTGATGGTCACCAAGTCACAGCCAGCTTCATGAAGATCTGTTAGTGCTTGGTGTACTTCGGTAATTTCTTCACCCATACCAAGGATTAAGTTGCTTTTAGTTACCAATCCAAAATCTCGAGCTGCAGTAATAACTCCAAGCGATTTTTCATATTTGAATCCTGGTCGAATTCGCTTGAAGATGCGGGGAACGGTTTCAATGTTGTGCGCAAACACTTCAGGCCTTGATTCGAAAACTTCTTGGAGTAAGTCGGGCTTACCATCGAAGTCAGGGGCAAGCATTTCAACGCCGCAACCTGGAACCACTTCATGAATTTGTCGAATCGTTTCGGCGTATAACCAAGCGCCACCATCTGGCAGATCATCGCGAGCAACACCAGTTACGGTTGCGTAACGCAACTTCATAGATTTGACAGACTCAGCAACTCTTCGGGGTTCATCGCGATCAAGATCAACGGGCTTTCCAGTATCAATCTGGCAGAAGTCACAACGCCTAGTGCATTGATCACCACCGATTAGAAAAGTTGCTTCGCGATCTTCCCAGCACTCAAAAATGTTTGGGCAGCCAGCTTCTTGGCAAACGGTATGAAGACCTTCGGACTTAACTAAGTCCATGATTTGGGTGTACTCAGGCCCGGTTTTTAGCTTGGTCTTAATCCATTCCGGCTTGCGCTCAATTGGCACAAGCGAGTTTCGAGCTTCGATCCGCAGCATTTTGGGACCGTCAGTTTTACCTTCAGGCTGATCCAGGTATGGCGTGCTCACAATAGACAGTCTAGTTGAGGGCTTAACTGTAGCGCGCTTTGCGTCTATTCACGGCGAACCAGAAGATCAAAGCTAGCGCTCCAAACAACATTGCCAATAGTCCGATTAGATTCAGTAATCTTGCACTCAACTCAGACAGATAAGCCGCAATCACAATCCCTGACAAATCAGAAATGTTGGATCCGATGAATTCGGTAAAGGCTTGCTGGCTTCTAGTAAGCAGCACCGCCCAAAGTCCAAAGGAAAAGAACAAACCTAAACAGATGTGCCAAGTCGCTCGGAGTTTGTCCTTACTCAAAGCCAACCCGATGATTCCCAGAGCAATTATTGCAATCAAGGCTGGCAAACTCCAGGCTTCAAAGAAATTGAGCAAGGAAGACAGGGTTTGAATATCAGCACCAAATACTTCAATTGCACCTGGCGCCGAACTTGATCCCAAAATTTCTAACACTGCAACATACTGATCGCCCGATACTGCTTGCTTTGAAACGATTAGTCCCACTATGGCAATCGGGGCGAAGACGATGGCACTTATCTTTAGGGTGAACGCGACGAATCTAGGCATCGATAGATACATTTCGAGATAGTTCTTGTGCAAGGGCGCCAAAGACTCTTTGCAGGTGAATTTCTGCGCGGTCGGCAACATCAGTGACCGAAATATCTGCACCTAATTCTTTGGACAAAGTTGTAACTCCAGCATCGCGAATCCCGCAAGGAACAATGCGATCAAACCAAGCTAAGTCGTTGTTGCAATTAAGTGCGAACCCGTGCATTGTGACACCTTGGGCAACCCGAACTCCGATAGCTGCAATTTTGCGATCTTCAATCGGATCTAAAACCCAAACACCACTGCGGCCTTTGATGCGCGCAGTCTCTAATTCAAAATCACTGCAAATTCCAATCAACACATCTTCAAGTCTTCGAACATGTGACACAACGTCCATTGGCGAAGGTAAGTGCAAGATCGGATATCCAATTAATTGACCAGGGCCGTGCCAAGTGATCTTGCCGCCACGGTCAACGTCAACTACTGGAGTGCCATCAGTTGGCCGTTCAAAAGCTTCGGTGCGACGGCCAGCGGTATAAACCGATGGATGCTCGAGCAACAAGACAGTGTCAGGGCAGTTGCGTGCCACTACTTCTCGATGTAACTCGCGCTGCAAATCCCATGCAGTTTGGTACTCGATGGCGTTGCCATCAAGTCCGATCCGATCGATTTCCAGGTTCACGACTTAAGCCTAGGTCCTCTGGAAAGCCAGCAAATTCAGACATAGGGGCAAAATCGGCGGATTCGAATACGTGAATTAGACTTAAAGTTCAGATTCACCCAACTGCAAAGGCTTTACCCGCATGTCCGAAAAAACCACGCATCGCTCCACTAAATCTTCTCCTAAGGGAAGAAAAATCCTCTGGGGCGCAATTGCTGTAATCATTGCTTGGTTTGCGATCAGCGGTGTGGCTGGTCCACTGTTTGGAAAGCTATCTAGCGTTCAGCAAAACGACAATGCTGGCTTCTTGCCATCCTCAGCCGAATCAACCAAGGCCTCTGAGCTAGCAACAAAATTCACTTCCCAGGACACTTCAATTCTGCCAGCACTGGTTATCTTTACTGGTCCAGCAGATGCAGATGGAGTTGCAGCTGTTGGTGAGTTCGGCATTGCAGTCGCCTCGGCTCCAGTTCCTGGAACTGATGAAACAGTTGGCGATTACTTGGCAGAAGGTGCTCAGTTAATCCCAATTCCATCACAAGACGGCCTAGCTGTTTTAATGTCCATACCACTGGACAATGATGCACTCGCTACGCCACTCGAAAATGAAAAACCTGCGTTACCGGAAGTTGTAAAAGCGATTCGCGCACAAGCTTCCGAAGTTCCTGGGTTCGAATCACATGTAACTGGCATCGGTGGAATCCTGGCCGATTTGTTTGACAGCTTTGGCTCAATCGATACTGATCTATTGCGCACTACTTTGATCGTTGTTGCGCTGATTCTGATTGTGGTTTACCGATCCCCAGTGCTTTGGATTATTCCGCTGTTCTGTTCGGTGATTGCGCTGTCTCTGGCTGGTGGCGTTGTTTACTTGTTAGCCAAAGAAGGCATCCTGGATCTGGATGGTCAATCACAAGGAATTTTGTCGGTATTGGTTATTGGCGCGGCAACTGACTATGCCCTGTTATTGATTGCCCGCTACCGAGAAGAACTACATCACTATGAAAGTCGCATTGATGCCATGGTGGTTGCCTGGAAAGGCGTCGTCGAACCAATTGTCGCATCTGGCCTAACCGTAATCTCAGGCCTATTAGTACTGGGTCTTTCAGACTTAAAGTCAGTTCGTTCCTTAGGCCCAGTTGCTGCGATCGGTGTTCTGGCTGCTCAGCTCATAATGCTTTCTCTGTTGCCTGCAATCTTGGTGCTTTTGGGTCGATGGGTATTTTGGCCAAAGCGACCTATTCATGATGATGTTGACGAAAAACTCTCGGGTCTATGGTCAAAGGTTGCCGGTTTAGTTGGACGCAAGCCACGACCTACTTGGATTGTCACGGGTCTGTTCTTGGTGATCGCAATGTCTTTTGCGACGCAACTAAAGACGGATGGATTAGCTCAGACTGATGCCTTCACTGGCAACCCTGACTCAGTCATTGGCCTTGAAAAGCTTTCGGAACATTTCCCGGCTGGCTCAGGTGATCCAACCATTGTGATTGGACCTGAGGCTGATAAAGATGCATTAATCGCAGCCATGACTGATTCACAAGGCGTTGTGGAAGTAAAGCAAACTACAACACCATTTATTCCTGGTGGCCCAGAACCAACCCCAGTAGTAGTTGACGGTCTAGTTCAGATCGAAGTAACTCTTGATAAACCTGCCGACTCAGTTGAAGCCCAGGGATACATTCCAGCAATTCGGGAAGCTGCTAAGGGTGCAAGTGAAACCGCATTGGTTGGTGGAACAACTGCAGTCAACTTCGACATTCAAGAAACAAATAAGCGTGACCGCAACCTGATTTTGCCAGTAGCCCTTCTTGTTATTGGTGTGATTCTGGCCGCGCTACTGCGAAGTATCTTTGCTCCAGTGCTTTTGATTCTCACAACTGTGATTTCATTCGGCGCTACTTTGGGCATTAGTCACTTGGTATTCACTCACTTGTTCGGATTTGCAGGCGCCGATGGAGGATTCGTTCTATTCACGTTCGTGTTCTTGGTAGCACTTGGCATTGACTACAACATCTTCTTGATGACCCGGGTCAGGGAAGAAGCCAAGAAACTTGGAACCCGACCTGGAATCCTTAAGGGCCTAACCGTAACTGGTGGAGTTATCACTTCTGCTGGTGTCGTGTTGGCTGCAACCTTCGCTGTGTTGGGAACTTTGCCACTGGTATTCCTTGCTGAGCTTGGCTTCGCAGTTGCCTTTGGTGTTCTGCTAGACACGATCATTGTTCGAAGTCTCTTAGTGCCGGCACTTTCATACGACATCGGTGCAAAGATCTGGTGGCCAAGCAAACTTGGTAAGAGTGAAGGCCCACTACAAACAGACGCCAAGTTAGAAGTTGAAAAAGTTTGACCAAGCGCCACATAGTTGCCTCCAGCGGCGGTTTTATTCAAACCGATCGCTGGGGAGTAGTTAAGCCTGGGCAAATCTTTAACCGAGCTCTTGAGCTGACCGGCAAAACTCGACCACGAGTCTTGTTTGTCCTGACCGCGAGTGGAGACAACCCAGGCTACTTAGCAACTAGCTATCAGGCCGTTTCAGGTCTTGGTGTCGACGTAGAACACTTGGCCCTGTTCACACAACCCAACGTTCCAGTTGATGAAGCGTTTGGACGTGCCGATCTAGTTTGGGTCGGCGGTGGATCGGTTGCAAACCTTCTGGCAATCTGGCAATTACACGGAGTAGACGCAGCTGCAAAGGATGCTTGGAACCGTGGCGTAGTTCTAGGTGGCGTTAGTGCTGGGTCAATCTGTTGGCACGTAGGTGGTCCAACTGATTCATTCGGACCAAAACTCGAAACGGTAACTAACGGCTTAGCTCTTTTGCCGTTTGGAAATGGCGTTCACTACGACACTGAAGCTCAGCGCAGACCACTTTTGCATTCGCTAGTTTCGGGTGGAACTTTGCCACTTTCATATGCAACTGATGACCATGCTGCTGTTGTTTACGAAGGCGTGAATCCGGTTGAGGTTGTAGTTGATACCGCTGACAGTAAGGCCAAGGCCTACCGAGTAGAAGTTATTGCCGGCGAAGTTAATGAGACCGTACTCGAGCCAGGAAGTTTGGCTTAAAGATCGTCAGTAAGTAACGCTTCAGCAGATCGTCTACCACTAGCTAAAGCGCCATTGATTGAAGAAACCTGTCGATAGTCACCGGCAATGTAGACACCGTCGGAAAGTCGAACCGATTGTTCAACATCATGTGGCGCAGCCATCATGGGTAACGCATCTGGAATTGGATACGTTGCAACGTGAGTCCAGTTACTTGTAGGCACTTTGTAAAGCGCAGCAAGATGCGAACGTACTTGCTGTTCGGATTGTGCTGAAGGATGAACCCCAAGTGCAGAGGATGAAATCAAAGTTCGGTCATTAGTTGCATAAGAAGGCGCGTTATTGGTCATCACAACAGTGTTCACAAGTGGACGTGATGGATCATCTAGTGGCCCATTGAACTTCTTGCCATCAATCACTAAAGTGCTTTTGCCTTCAGTCAATTCAGATCCAGCACAGTCAGCAAGGTGATACCAAGTAGTTACTGCATTGCTTGATGGAACCTTGAGACTTGGAATCAAGAGCGCCGCGCTTCGAGCGTTTGTCGCTATGACTACAGATCGACATCTAATGTCACCTTGATCTGTGCGCACCATGGTGCTGGCAACCGCTTGAGCCGTCACATTTAGATGAACGCTGCCGCTTGGTAACTGGGTTGCTAATTGCCGCGGGATAGCTTGCATACCTGCACGTGGAACACCAGGGGAGCCGGCGATGAAGGACTTAAGGGCAATGTCTAGGAATCTTTTTGAAGTTGCCAGTTCTGGTTCAAGAAAAACTCCAGCTAGAAAAGGACGCAGAACTTTATCGGTTAAGTCTCGACCAAACTTCGCCTGCAGAAATGCATCAGTGCGCTGGTCGTAGGTTTTCGATCCTGATTTAGCTAAAGCCAATGAGACTGCGTACTTAGCGAACTTTACTTTGCTTGACATCTTTCCAACTGGGGCAAGCAAACTATCGATTGCCCAACTTGGTTCACGTTTAGGGTCAGCCATTTTGTAGTTTCGGCCATCAATAGAAACTATTACGCCAGGTGAAAAACTCTTAACATCCAGAGCCTTCAAATCAAGAACGCTAATGCCTTCCGAATAAGAAGGGTTATAAAGCTGGAAGCCTCGATCTAAGAGAAGTCCATCAACTTGATCAGTTCGAATACGGCCGCCAATTTCGTCACTTGCATCAATTACACAAACTTCTCGCCCAGCAATTGAAAGTCGACGAGCTGCGGCTAATCCAGCCACGCCAGCGCCGATGATGACAACGTCGGTTTTGGAAGGAATGCCAGTCATGAAACTTACTTAGTGGCCAGAGTGCGCATTGCGCTTTCGATGTTTGGATCTTGGAAGACAAACCCGGCATCAAGTAAAACTCGAGGAATAACGCGAGCACTACCCAGAACCTCTTGGGAAAACTCACCAAGGATTGATTTCAAAGCAAAAGCTGGAACTGGCAAAAGTGCGGGACGGTTAAAGACTTTAGACATGGCTTTAGTAACTTCAGCATTAGTTGCTGGCTCAGGCGCCGTGAGATTAACTGGGCCACTGATTTTTGGATTCGTAATTAGAAACTTAATTGCAGCAATCTCATCGCGCATGGAGATAAATGACCAATACTGTTTGCCAGAACCAAGTTTGCCACCAGCACCGAGTTTGAAAATCGGAAGTAATCGACTCCAGGCGCCACCATTCTTTGCAGCAACCAGTCCAGTTCTGATGTTTACAACACGAACTCCTGCTGACTTAGCTGGTTCAGTGGCTTTTTCCCAAGCCACTACAACGTCTGCAAGGAAGCCAGATCCGGCCGGGGTAGTTTCGTCTACTTGTCGATCAGCAGTTTCGCCATACCAACCGATGGCACTTCCTGCAATGAAAACTTCCGGCTTGATTTCCGCTGCAGCTTTTGCCAGCAGGGAAGTAGAGTCAACTCGTGATGACAGGATCATCGCTTTGTATTTGTCAGTCCAGCGGCTATCGCCAACGCCAGCGCCAGCAAGATTGATGATCACATTGCAACCAGATAACTCAGCAAAGTCCAGTTCGCCTGCTGCGGGATTCCAGAAGATTTCCGAAGATGCAGTTGGCTTTCTGCGAACTAGCCGAAGTACTTCGTGACCGTCCTTGCGAAGGGAATCTACTAATTCAGTACCAATTAGGCCCGAGGAACCACCAATTACGATGCGCATGCTTCTACCTTGCTACGAAATCTTGAATTGAGCGACTTGAAACTAGAGACCAAGATCTGCTTCAAATGCGCCTTCTTCCAATCGAGCCTTGATGGCCGACAAGAAGCGAGCAGCATCCGCACCATCAACTAAGCGATGATCGTAAGTCAATGCGAGATAAACCATTTGACGAACCGAGATTACGTCAGCACCGGTGTCATCCGTTGTGACAACCGGACGCTTTACAACCGCTCCAGTTCCCAAAATAGCAACCTGTGGCTGGTTGATGATTGGGGTATCAAACAGCGCACCGCGACTTCCAGTGTTTGTAATGGTGAATGTGCCACCACTTAACTCGTCCGGTGACAACTTATTGGTGCGAGTGCGTTCTGCAAGGTCATTGATTTTGCGAGCTAGTCCACCGATGTTTAGGTCACCTGCATCCCGAATTACTGGAACAAGTAAGCCGCGCTCAGTGTCTACCGCGATGCCGATGTGCTCAGCATCAAAGTAAGTAACAGTTCCGGCTTCTTGATCCAAGGTTGCATTCACATTAGGGAATTGCTTTAACGCTTCACAGGCCGCCTTGGCAAAGAATGGCAGGAAGGAAAGCTTTACACCTTCGCGAGATTCAAAGGCAGCCTTTGAACGATTGCGAAGTGAAGAAATTCGAGTGACATCAACTTCAACAACAGAAGTTAACTGCGCTGAAATTTGAAGGGATTCAACCATTCGTTCGGCAATGACTTTACGAAGCCTGGTCATTGGTTCAGTTCGGCCACGAAGCTCACTAGCCGGAGCCGCTGGTGTTGCAGACTTCGCAGCCGGTGCTGCAGGAGCAACGAATGGCTTGGATTCAACTGGACGGGCTTCGCTAACTACAACCGGCGCAAGCGTTGCAGGCGCAGAAACAATGTCTTCCTTGCGGATTCGACCGCCAACGCCGGTGCCAACCACAGTTGAAAGATCAACGCCACGCTCAGCAGCGATCTTGCGAACTAGTGGTGTTGCATAAGCATTGCTGTTGTTTACAGTCGAAGCCGTCGTCGCTGGTGCCGAAGCCGTCGTCGGAACCGATGACGTTGCTTCGGAAGCAGGAACGGAGGCCACAACTGGTTCTGGGGCTGGCGCAGTTGGTGCTGGGGCTGCAGGAGCAGATCCGGAAAGTGCACCGATTGTGCCGAGTTGTCCACCAACTAGAGCTATGCCATCTTCAGCAACTGTGATCTCAAGCAAGATGCCAGCAACTGGTGATGGAATTTCGGTATCGACTTTGTCGGTTGAAACTTCGAGTAGCGCTTCATCTGCTGCAACCGAATCTCCAATGGCCTTTAGCCAACGAGTAACGGTTCCTTCAGTAACACTCTCACCAAGTGCAGGCAATACAACA
The DNA here is from genome assembly GCA_023257525.1 of Candidatus Nanopelagicales bacterium. Lineage (GTDB taxonomy): Bacteria > Actinomycetota > Actinomycetes > S36-B12 > UBA5976 > UBA5976. Next base: position 4,185 of record JALRCB010000015.1, on the reverse strand, counting down.
GGTGTAATTAGGCCGCTACTTGCTGGAGCGGCTGGTGCTGATTTTTCTATTATGGGGGCAACAGATGGAAGTTCGACTGGAGCGGATGCTGGAACTTCGACTGGAGCTGGAGTAGCGGCAGGTGCGGAGGCACCTGCTTCAGAAATAACAGCAAGGGCACCGCCAACCAGAACTACAGCGTCTTCGCCAGCAATGATTTCGGTTAGTACTCCACTCACTGGTGAAGGAATTTCGGTGTCAACTTTGTCAGTAGAAACTTCAAGTAATGGTTCATCGGCAGTTACGGTGTCGCCGACAGCTTTTAGCCAACGAGTAACAGTTCCTTCGGTGACGCTTTCGCCCAGTTGGGGCATTGATACCGTAGTGGCCACTGTGCCGTTACTCCTTTTACTAGTTGTCTTAAGGTTATCGGTTAAGCGTGGGCATGGAGCGGCTTGCCAGCCAACGCCATGAACGCTTCTCCCATTGCTTCGTTTTGGGTCGGATGCGCATGAACCAGGGGAGCCACATCTTCGGCAGTTCCTTCCCAGTTATAGACCAATTGCGCTTCACCAATTAGTTCGCCAACGCGGGCACCAATCATGTGAACTCCAACGACAATTCCGTCACTCTTCTTGCGAATTAGCTTGATAAAGCCTGTTGTACCCAAAATTTGGCTCTTGCCATTTCCGCCCAAGTTGTATTCGTAAGCCTCAATGTCGCCGTACTTATCCTTAGCTTGCGCTTCAGTTAGGCCGATGCTGGCAATTTCTGGCTCACTGTATGTAACGCGCGGAATACCCAGCTCATCGATTGTGGCTGGGGCTAGTCCGGCAATTTCTTCAGCTACGAAAATTCCTTGCTGGAATCCACGATGTGCAAGTTGTAATCCTGGAACGATGTCGCCAACTGCAAAAACGCCGGCAACATTTGTGGCCAAGCGATCATTAGCTAATACAAAGCCACGATCCATAGCAACACCATGATCTTCATAACCAAGATTCTCGGTACGAGGTCCGCGTCCAACTGCAACGAGTAACAAATCAGCAGAAACGGTTTCGCCAGATTCCAAGGTGATCGTCACGCTCTTGTCGTCCTGAGTAGCAGACTGGAATCGAACGCCAGTTTTGAAATTAATTCCACGCTTGCGATATGCGCGTTCCATTGCCTTTGAAACCGCAGCGTCTTCAGCTGGCACAAGTGTTGGTAGCCCTTCGACGATGGTCACATCTACGCCGAACGATTTCCAGACGGAAGCGAATTCAACTCCGATAACTCCGCCACCAAGAATGATTACGCTTTGTGGAACATAATCAATTTGCAGAGCTTGATCACTGGTCATTACTCGACCAGAAATTTCTAAACCTGGAATTGATCGCGCGAACGAACCGGTTGCTAAAACAATATTCTTGCCCTCGTAGCGCTGGCCATTTACTTCAACAGCATTAGGTGCCACTAGTTTTCCAGACCCTTCGACATAAGTAATGTCGCGACTCTTAACCAAACCTTGTAGACCTTTATAAAGTCGACCAATAACGCCGTCTTTGTATTCATTGACTTTGGTCATGTCAATGCCATTAAACGTACTGTGCACACCAATGTGCTCACCTTCGCGAGCGGTATCAGCAACTTCAGCTGCGTGGAGCAATGCCTTTGTTGGAATGCAACCACGGTGCAAGCAGGTGCCGCCCAGCTTGTCTTGTTCGATTAGAACAACTGAAAGACCCAGCTGTGATGCCCGTAACGCGCAAGCATATCCGCCGCTTCCGCCACCCAAGATTACGATGTCGTGCATCAATCCTCCGCAAATAACCTAAGTGCGCTGCCGCGCTACCTTAAGTCTTTCACGCGGAGTAAAACCAAGTCAGTCCGGGTCTAAAAGAGTGGCCTAGATCTCAGCAGTTCCGTCCATAACATCCTCGGCAAATGCCACCATGGTCCTAATTCCAAAGCCGACTCCACCCTTATGGGTGTAACCCCATGGGCTGCCCGGGTTAAATGCTGGGCCTGCAATATCAAGGTGGGCCCAAGGAAGTCCTTCGGCAATGAAGTCCTTCAGGAACCAGCCAGCCGAAAGCATGCCACCTTCGCGGGATCCAACATTGGCGATGTCCGCAACTAGCGAATCCAGCTCAGGGCGAAGCTCTTCAGGTAGTGGCATCGGCCAGAATTCCTCACCAGCGCGATCGGCCGCAGCCTTAACTGCATCGCGAACTTCAGCATCTCCCATAACACCAGCAGTGCGGTGTCCCAATGCAACTACCGCAGCACCTGTCAAAGTGGCAATGTCAATAACAACATCTGGATTATCTTCTGCGGCGCGAACAAGTGCATCAGACATAACCAGACGACCTTCAGCATCGGTATTAAGTACTTCGATAGTGCGACCACCGTAAGTTGTAATTACATCGCCAGGACGTTGCGCACCGCCACCAGGCATATTTTCGGCGCAGGCCGCGTATGCAGTTACTGAAACATTTAGCTCGAGATCTGCGATGGCACGAATTGTAGAAACAACTGCTGCGGCACCCGACATGTCATCTTTCATATGGTGCATATTTGCTGGTGGCTTTAGTGAAATGCCGCCGGTATCAAAAGTGATTCCTTTACCAACCAATGCAACGTGCTTAGTTGCACCCTTTGGGCGATATTCCATGCGAATCAAGCGCGGTGGGCGAGTGGATCCTTGACCCACTCCTAAAATTCCACCGTAACCACCAGCGGCAAGAGCTTTCTCATCAAGAATTTCAACTTTAACTTTTGTGCCAGCCAAAAATGCCTTGGCTTCGCGAGCCAAATCAGCTGGCGCTAAATGTAACGGTGAAGCATTAATTAAATTGCGAGCAAAGTTAATACCTTCGGAAAGAACTTGAGCGCGATGTAGTGCATCACGGTATTCACTCGTGCGAGTTTTCGCGGTGAACAAAGCAATTGAGGCAACTGGCGCTTTTGCTTTCTTAAGAGTGGCTGAGCGATGTTCGGTAAATGCATTCGATCCAAATGCAGCACCTTCAAGAAGCGCACCTGCTTCTGCGGGACCTTCTGCAGTAATCGCAATTGCAACCTTCTTAAATCCACCAAGACTGCGCACTGCACTACCGGCAGCTCGGCGCAGTCGTTCATGTGAAATTGAATTTTTTATACTTCCAAGTCCCACACCAACCAAAACTTCTGCGTCAGCGAATGCGCCAGCCGGGATTCGACAAACTTCGTCTACCGCGCCAGTCGCGCCAACTTCCTTGAAAGCAGCAGCGATCTTGGTTGCGGCTGACTTTGGTATTGAGTCTGAGACCACAGTTAACTGACCATCGCTTGATAACCCAACTACAACCGCATTTACATACGCCGTCAACGGATTGCCCGTTTTGTAATTAAGCGAAGGAACGGTTGGGGTAACAGTGATTGCCATTTAAATCTCCGGGTTAATTAGGTGAATATTGCATGGTTCGGTTGGTACAGAGTAAACGGTACTAGTACGGTTTGAGTATGTCTTTAGTTCCCTTGCATGAAACACATTTGTCTCTCGGCGCCAAGATGGGCCCTTTTGGTGGCTGGGATATGCCAATCGAATACACAGCTGGCACCGTTGCAGAGCACACAGCTGTACGCACAGCCGTAGGTCTTTTTGACGTATCTCACATGGGTAAGGTCCGAATTCTCGGAAGCGGAGCCTACGCGTTTGCAAATAGCGTATTCACGAATGACTTAGATCGAATTAAACCCGGCCAAGCTCAGTACTCAATGCTTTGCAACGAAGCTGGCGGAGTAATCGAAGATTTGATCGTCTATTTAGTAAGCGATGAAGAAGTTCGCTTTATTCCTAATGCCGGAAATGCCAGCACTGTTGTTGCGCATCTTGAAAAGATCGCACCAAGTGGAATTGTCATCGAGAACAATCATTTAAAGCAAGGCATCATCGCGGTGCAAGGTCCAAGCGCAAGCAAAGTTTTGAGCGCACTCGGATTGCAAACTGATCATGACTACATGGCGTTTGCAGATGCAAAATGGAATGACTTCGACGTGAGTATTTGTCGCACCGGCTACACCGGCGAACCAGGCTATGAATTGGTAATTGAAAATGCTGGGCTAGTTCCAATCTGGAATGCACTGCTAGCTGCCGGTGCTGAGTTTGGAGTTTTGCCTTGTGGGCTTGGCGCACGCGACACACTTCGAACCGAAATGGGATACGTATTGCACGGACAGGAC
>JALRCB010000159.1 GCA_023257525.1 Candidatus Nanopelagicales bacterium | reverse complement strand
CCCAAAACCAAAGCGACGTTGATCATCATGTCGAAAATTGAGAAGACTCGACCGCGATGAGCATCATCTATCGTCCGCTGAATAGTTGTATCCGCATTGATCTTTAGCAGCTGTCCGGCAAACCCAAGCGATGCTGCCGTGGCGCAAACTGCTACCAAAGTTCCTGACTGGTATCCAACAAAGGTCACTACAACACTTACTGCAGTTGCTATCGCCATAGCAGCGATCAAATGTACTTGACGATGAGGAGCTACATCAGTTGTGGACTTTTCGCTTCGGTCGCTAAGTAAGAACGTGCTTAGGATCGCAGCGGTGAATGCGCCAAGCGCAGCAGCGCCGGCGCACAATCCGAAATACAGCACGGCTTCATCAGCTGTGTTGTTAACACTCCACGAGTTTCTAGAAAGTAACAACGCATGAACTGTTAATGCACCGAAAGCCCAACGTTGAAATGCAACGGCCACCATGCTACTTAGTGCCCTGCCAGATTGCACCATGTATCTAAAGCCAGCAGCTAAACCAGATAACGCATTTCGGAATTCATCGCGCATTGCAGATTCAACAAGATGGGGACCAAGTATATCTTTTGGCGTGATGCGAAGTGCTATCAAGGAAGCTATGCCTGCAAATACCGATCCCAGAATTACTAACCCAGCATTTACTGAATCTGAGTTAGCCAAAATGTTTTGAGTCGCGATGCCCAGTGCAGCAGCAAGTGATGCAGCAGTAGTGCCAAGCGTGGGGAATAAAGCATTAGCCGGGACCAAGTCATCCCCATCAACGACATGTGGCAGTGATGCCGATAGCGCAGCCTGCACGAATCGGTTTAATCCCAAACTGACAAGCACCAAAATTGCTAACAGAGTATTGGCGGCATGACCGGTGATCACAATTGCAATCGCGACCATCGTGACTATTCGTAGCCAGTTTGCACGAATCAAAATAGTGCGGCGGGACCAACGATCAATAAAGACTCCGACAAACGGACCAATCACTGAATATGGCAACAATAGAATTCCAAATGCCAGCGCAATCTTTCGTGGGTCTGATTCACGTTGTGGCGAAAACAAAACAAAGGTGGCTAATGCAGTTTGCAACAGGCCATCTCCAGCCTGGCCAAAAATCCGTACACCAAGTAGCTCACGCGCATTTGCATGCCGCAAAACTGAGAACGATTTAACACTTGGTCGATTCACTTAAAACACGTTACCTCTAGATTCGGTGAATTGTCGTTACTCGCAGGTAAACATCAATTTACAAACACTAAGGGCCCCTAGTTGAACCAGGAGCCCTTAGTTAAGGAGGCCGCTTTTGTGTTATTCACACCCGTAACGAAACGGTTATTGCAATTTAGTTATTGGTAATTACTTACCAGCAGTTACTTACCAGCAATGAAGTCTTCAACTTCTTGACGGCACTTGGTGTCGTCGTACTGAACCGGTGGGCTCTTCATGAAGTAGCTTGAAGCGCTCAAGATTGGTCCACCGATGCCACGATCCTTTGCAATCTTGCAAGCACGAATTGCATCGATGATTACACCAGCAGAGTTTGGTGAATCCCAAACTTCCAACTTATATTCAAGACTCAATGGCACATCGCCGAATGCGCGCCCTTCAAGTCGAACGAATGCCCATTTACGATCATCAAGCCAAGCAACGTAGTCACTTGGACCAATGTGAACATTGCGAGGATCGATCTTGTCACGCAACTGGGAAGTCACTGACTGTGTCTTTGAAATCTTCTTTGACTCCAGACGATCGCGCTCAAGCATATTCATGAAGTCCATGTTGCCGCCAACGTTTAGCTGGTAAGTGCGGTCAACAGTCACGCCACGATCTTCGAAAAGTTTTGCAAGCACACGGTGAGTGATTGTGGCACCAACCTGGCTCTTGATGTCGTCTCCAACGATTGGGAGTCCGGCTGCGGCGAACTTCTTCTGCCACTCTGGCTCACGACCAATGAAGACAGGGATTGCGTTCACGAACGCGCATCCGGCCTTGATCGCCTGCTCAGCGTAGTAGCGAATTCCCTCTTCGCTGCCGACCGGAAGGTAGGCAACGAGCACGTCGACCTTGCGCTCCTTGAGCACGGCGGCAACATCCACAGGCTTCTCTGGTGACTCCTTCACCACGTCCTTGAGGTACTTGCCGATGCCGTCAAGCGTTGGTCCACGCTGAACGATCACGCCGGTCGTTGGGATCTCCTGGAAGGT
>JALRCB010000158.1 GCA_023257525.1 Candidatus Nanopelagicales bacterium | reverse complement strand
GTTGAAGACCTGAGATCCTATGAAGTGATTCAGAATCAGGAGCGACTCGCTGAATCGAGACGTTAAAGTGATGCTCAACTTCATCGGCAAAGCCTAAGGTCTCTCCCGGTAACCTGCCCGTGTCAATTGCAAAAATCGCAATGCCCAAGCGGAGACTTGTAATTCTTTCTACAAGAATGATGTCTTCGATAGAGAAACTACAAGCGAAAGATACCGATTTGTGTTCCGCAGCAATTTGACCCAATTGATCGTCGAGTCGCTTGGCCTTGGCAAGGCGTTCACATTCGCTGCCCCCATATTCAGGCGCCTGCCACCGCTCTGTCATAGGCCGATACGCGCTATTGGAAAAGTTCATTCATCAATCCGAAAGACATAAAGTGCAAAGCAGCCCAAAGCAGCGGGCATCCAGTAGATCGTCCAATCTTGCCCGCCCAGCGCTAAAGCGAAAGCGCTTGCAAAAGAAGCACCAACGGCAAGACCACAGGAGAAACCTATGCCCTTGGGCGTCATCGAATCAGGATCAAAGAGCCGCTCTGGAATTTCCGATGGCAATACCGACTTCGCATCGTCATGATCCGTTGAAAGTCTCGCCTTAGATTGGCTAGCTCGTTGCTTCATATGCGATACCTAATTGCAAAGCCGTGATTCTGTTTGGTTTGAATGCACTTGAAAACCGATGTATCGCAATTGCTAATGCGTCAATTCGATTTGCACAAACCGCATGTTCAATGCCATCTTTCGCATAAATCCAAGGCGTAAGCGCATTGCTAAAATGGCAGATCGACAACTCAAGGTAATGAAGGCCTGAGACTCAGTCATGGATGCCATGCAGGACCTGGTTTTTGAAAGAATCGCGGAATTTTTTGCGCTTTTGTCAGATCCGATGCGAATCCGGATCATCCACTGCCTTTGTGATGGAGAGCGTACCGTTACAGATATCGTGGCGCAAACCAAAGGTACCCAAACAAATATCTCTAGACACCTAAGTCAGTTGTACCGGGCAGGTCTGCTAAGTCGAACCAAAAACGGAAACTTTATTCTTTACCGTGTTGCCGATCCTACGGTTCTAACGCTTTGCAGAACCGTTTGCGTACAAGTGGCTGGCATGCAGGACCTCGCTGTTGCGCCGAAGAGGAAACTACTTGGTATTGCCCAGGATTTCGCTAGGTCTGTTGATTAACCGCGGGTTGTCGCGACGACACAAGTCAAGAAAGTGATTAACAAAATTTGGCCTGAAACTGCCTCGACGCGCAGCCAACAATGTCGTATTGCGAGGGAAAAGGTGAGTCGCGTCGAGAAGCTCTAACGATGAATCAACTTCGGGATCAAATGCCATCGAAGCGATGATGCCTACACCAAACCCCAGTGCGACGTAGGTTTTGATCACGTCTGCATCCATCGCAGCAAGGACAATATTCGGCTGAAGTCCAAGTCCAGCAAACGCGGCATCAATTTTTGGTCGCCCAGTAATGCCCGGAATATAGGTCACAATCGGATAACGTGATAACTGTTCTAACGATACGGCTTTCTGTTTTAGAAGTGGATGAGCTTTAGGAACAATAACCCCGTGGTACCACGCATAAAATGGAAAGGTCTCAAAGGTTTGATCCTCCGCAAGTGCCTCGGTAGCAATGCCAAGCTGTGCCTTGCCCGATCGTACCAACTCGGCGATTTCACTAGGCGTGGCTTGCATCATCGCAAGTCGCACTTTTGGATACAGCATTCGAAAACTATTTATAATCTCTGGCAAGGCATAACGCGCTTGCGTATGCGTCGTAGCAAGAATCAACTCTCCCTCGTCTTGATGGATGAGTGACTGAACGAACGAATCCAAATTATCGGTTTCTTGAACGATCTTTTCCGTAAACCGATAAATCTCTCTGCCTGCTTCGGTGAGACCCAAAATTCGCTTACCTTTTCGGCTTAGCAAGGGAACGCCTAATTCAGCTTCCAATTCGATAATGTGGCGGCTGACACCGGATTGAGACGTGTAAAGCGCTTCGGCGGCTTTGCTTAAGCTGAAGCTAGAAAGCACGGCCTGGCGGAAAATTCGAAGCTGTTGAAGTGTCATGAGAAGTTAAATTTGCCACGGCTTAAAGTCACCGATGTCCGGCATCCTAACGCGAAGTTCTAGTCCAATTTTTCATTAGCTTTTGCAAAATTGTTCTAAGCAATCGGTCACGCTCCGCTTATCCTTGCGCACTTGCTTGCAAGGAACA
>JALRCB010000157.1 GCA_023257525.1 Candidatus Nanopelagicales bacterium | reverse complement strand
ACGCAGGTCACACTGTTGTAATCGGTGACAAAAAGTTTGCACTGCACTTGTTGCCTAGTGGCATCTTGACTCCGGAAGTAACTCCGGTAATTGGTAACGGTGTTGTTATCGACGTCGGCGTTTTATTCGAAGAAATTGATGGACTTGAAGCTCAAGGTATCGACACTTCAAATCTTTTAATCAGCGCTAACGCGCATTTGATCACCCCGTATCACGTAACTCTGGACAAGGTCACCGAGCGCTTCTTGGGTAATTCCAAGATCGGAACGACTGGTCGTGGAATTGGTCCGTCATACGCAGATAAAACTTCCCGCCTAGGTATTCGCGTTCAAGACTTGTTCGATGAGAAAATCCTGCGCGCAAAAATCGAAGGCTCACTGCTTAGCAAGAACCAAGTTTTGGTTAAGGTTTTCAATCGTCGCGCAGTTACAGTTGATGAAATCGTTGAAGACTTAATGCAGCATGCTGAGCGCTTGCAGCCATATGTTGCTGACACCTCATTACTTTTGAATCGCGCTTTAGATGAGAACAAGGTTGTTTTGCTTGAAGGCGGCCAGGGAACACTTCTTGACGTTGATCATGGAACCTATCCATTCGTAACTTCCAGCAACCCAACAGCTGGTGGCGCATGTGCAGGCTCTGGCATCGGCCCAACCAAGATCACAGGCGTTGTCGGAATTCTTAAGGCTTACACAACTCGTGTTGGCTCCGGACCATTCCCAACTGAACTACTTGATGAAGATGGCGAAAAGCTTCGCACTATCGGTGGCGAGCGCGGCGTAACGACAGGTCGCCCACGTCGTTGTGGTTGGTTTGATGCGCCAATCGCCCGTTATGCAACTCGTATTAACGGACTAACTGACATTTTCTTAACCAAGTTAGATGTTCTGACTGGCTGGGAAAAGATTCCAGTTTGTGTTGCCTACGAGATCGACGGCAAGCGCTCTGAAGAATTGCCAATGACTCAAACTGAGTTCCACCACGCAAAGCCAATTTACGAAATGTTGCCAGGTTGGTCAGAAGATATCAGCGGTGCAAAGACTATGGAAGACCTACCTGCAAATGCTCGCTCGTACATCAAGTTTTTGGAAGACGTTAGCGGCACCCCAATTTCTGCAGTTGGCGTCGGTCAAGATCGCAATGCGACTATCAGCATTAATGACTTGCTACGAAAGTAGTCAAATGAAAATCAGTTCCGTTAAGAATGAATTTGGCGATCCAATCGGACTTCCGCTTGGCGAAGTCACTCGACCAGGACTACCTGACGAATCCGTAACGCTAACTGGTAACTATTGCTACCTAGAAGTTTTGGATGCAGCAAAGCACACTGCAGATCTTTACTCGGCTTACTCACTCGATACTGATGGTCGGCTATGGACTTACATGCCACATGGTCCATTCAAGAGTGAGGCTGAATACCAAACTTGGGTTGAAGGTGCTCAGCATAAAGCTGATCCATTCTTTTATGCGATAATCGATAGCGAAACCAATAAAGCAGTTGGTGTTGCTTCTTACTTGCGCATTGATCCAGTTTCCAGCTCGATTGAAGTTGGTTGGATTACTTACTCACCAGTCATTCAACAAAAGCCGATTGCAACTGAAGCCATGTACTTGATGATGAAGTACGTATTTGATCTTGGCTACCGCCGCTACGAGTGGAAATGTAATGCACTCAACCAACCATCAATCAATGCAGCCATGCGCTTGGGTATGTCCTTCGAAGGATTGTTCCGCCAAGCCACAATGGTTAAGGGACACAATCGCGACACAGCCTGGTTTGCCATTCTGGATCGCGATTGGCCAGTAGCTCAAGATGCTTTCGTAGCCTGGCTAGATCCTCAAAACTTTGACTCAAATGGCAAGCAGATTCTTCGACTTTCGGATCTAACGGCTCCGATTGTTGAGTCTCGCTGGCCCAACCTAAGCCTCGACGTCCAGCGATAAGTGGATTTGGCACGTAAGTTCGCAAGGGTATTGCCACAGGCGTAGCATTGACTCGACCACTTGGTAAGAGGAGTTGCTAAACCATGGAAGCTAATTCAGCCCGCGGCAGGGAAGTTTACGACCTAGACCGCAATCACGTATTTCATTCTTGGAGCGCGCAAGGCGCCCTAAACCCAATGGTGATCCAGGGTGGTGAAGGTTCATACGTTTGGGATTATGACGGCAACCGCTACCTAGATTTCTCAAGCCAATTAGTGAACGTAAACATCGGTCACCAACATCCAAAAGTTGTTAAGG
>JALRCB010000156.1 GCA_023257525.1 Candidatus Nanopelagicales bacterium | reverse complement strand
TTGAAGGAACCGCTCGTTCAACCGAAAAAATGATTGAACTATATGCCCAGTTGGTGAAAGACTTCCCAATCGTTTCAATCGAAGATCCACTAGCTGAAGATGACTGGGATTCTTGGGTGCACTTCACTTCAGTAATGGGTGACCAAATTCAAATCGTTGGTGATGATCACTATGTGACAAACACTGAGCGCATTGCAAAGGGCATTGAACTTAAGTCAGCAAATGCCCTTTTGGTTAAGGTAAATCAAATCGGAACACTTACCGAAACGGCAGAGTCTGTTGAAATGGCGCATCGTGCTGGCTTTGCCACAATGATGAGCCATCGTTCAGGCGAAACCGAAGACACCACGATTGCCGATCTTGCAGTGGCATTTAACTGCGTTCAAATCAAGAGTGGTGCACCAGCACGTTCGGATCGGGTAGCGAAGTACAACCAGTTACTGCGTATCGAAGAAGATCTTGATGAAACGGCACGATACGCCGGACTGAGTGCATTCCCTCGTTTCAAGGGCTAAGCACGGCACAATTAAGACGTGGCACCTTCTCCGAGAATAAACGCCCGCGCAATTGCAATGATTCTTGCGGGCGTTTTTGTCATGCTGACTTTAGCTGTTCCACTTCGCGCTTTGATTCAAGAACGACGCGAAATTAAAGACTTAGAACAACAAGTTGTTTCACAGCAAGCCAAGATTGATGAATTGAAAAGCCGACAGGCAAGACTTTCTGATCCGGCTTATTTGCAGGCCCTGGCTCGGGAACGACTTAACTATGTATTCCCAGGCGAAATCGGATTTGTAGTTCTTGACGAAGAGACCAGCACTGCCATCGAAGGAGTTTCGGGAGCCTTAGTGCCAAACGACGATTCCGCTTGGTACTCAAAACTTTGGACTAGTACCAAGCTTGCAGATAACCCGCCACCAGCTGATGACCCGCTAGTTGTGCAGTCCGACGATCTGCCTCAGTAAAAATATGCTTACACCAGAAGATTTCGCATCAGTTCGTGCCCAACTCGGACGAGACCCAAGAAGTGTCATAGAAGTTGCACATCGCTGCTCGTGCGGTCAGCCAGATGTTCTTAAGACTTCGCCCCGCTTGGACGACGGCACTCCATTTCCAACGTTGTATTACATGACGTGTCCCAAAGCCACTGGCGCAATTGGCACGCTAGAAGCAAATGGTGTGATGAAGGAATTAGCCGATGCAATTGCAGCGGATCCAGAACTAGCTGCACAATACGAAGCAGCGCACGAAATCTACTTAGCGCAACGCGAAGCGATCGAGCACGTGGAAGAAATTGCAGGAATTAGTGCGGGCGGAATGCCAACGCGCGTGAAGTGCTTACATGTTTTGATCGGACATTCACTGGCAGCTGGTCCTGGAGTAAATCCACTAGGTGACATGGCACTGGCTATGTTGAAAGACTGGGGACAGACCGGACCTTGCGGAGGTGACGACATTGAGAGTGGCAGCAATTGATTGCGGCACAAATTCAATTCGACTTCTGATTGCCGATATCGAAAATGGAAAACTCACCGATGTTGTGCGAACTATGGTTATCGTCCGTTTGGGTGAAGGCGTAGACAAAACTGGAGAATTTTCCCAAGCTGCATTGACAAGAACTTTTGCAGCTATCGATACCTATGCTGCTTTAATCAAAGAACACAAACCTGAACTCGTTCGGTTTGTAGCAACCAGCGCCAGTCGTGATGTTTCAAATCGTGACGAGTTTGTGGCTGGCATTGTTGCCAGACTAGGAATTGAACCAGACATCATCAGCGGGGATGAAGAAGCATCGCTTTCTTTTCTAGGTGCAACTGCAGACCTATTGAATTTGGAGTCAGCACCAAAGGCACCTTACTTAGTTATTGATATCGGTGGTGGCTCAACCGAATTTGTACTGGGCACAACTAAACCAACTGCGGCTATCAGCACCAACGTTGGTTGTGTGCGAATGACGGAGCGTCACTTAGTTAGCGATCCAGCAACTCCAGAACAAATCGCGGCCGCCACTTCAGACATAGATGCTGCAATTGACCAGGCATACCTTGCCGTTCCGATTGCGGAAGCGAAAAGTTTGATTGGTCTGGCAGGTTCAGTTACAACTGTCGCTGCTTTAGCACTTGGCCTTGCTGAATATGACTCGGAAGCAATTCATGGCAGCCACATTTCTGCCAGCGAAGTGCATCGCGTGACACAGGAGCTGTTAAATATGACTCGAGCGCAGCGAGCAACCTTAGGGCCTATGCATGAAGGTC
>JALRCB010000155.1 GCA_023257525.1 Candidatus Nanopelagicales bacterium | reverse complement strand
ATTATTGAGCGCACTCAGGGTGCCAGCAATTTAACTTTGATGGGAATCCCAACCCGAGGTGCATCACTTGCAACGCGCCTAGGTGACAAGATTTCCGCAATCCAAGGCAGTCCGGTTTCGGTCGGAGCCATTGACATCACGATGTACCGTGATGATCTTCGCTCCCGACCAGCTCGCGCCTTACTTCCAACCACGATCCCACCTGAAGGTATCGAAGATCGCTTAGTGATCTTGGTAGACGATGTTCTCTTCTCAGGTCGAACCATCAGAGCAGCACTAGATGCACTCTCTGAACACGGCCGCCCGCAACTGGTCCAACTAGCGGTGCTAGTCGATCGCGGTCATCGCGAACTACCGATTCGCGCAGATTATGTCGGCAAGAACCTACCAACTTCCAGATCCGAAAAGATCCAAGTTAATTTGGTTGAACACGACGGAGTCGATGAAGTTCGAATCGAGCGTGAATCATGAAGCACTTATTAAGCGCTGCAGACTTAAGTTACGAAAACGCAATCCTAGTTCTGGATACCGCTAAGCAACTTGCTGCGGCAACTGAGCAAGGCGTTGGCAAGCTTCCGCCATTGCGCGGTCGCACAGTTGTAAATCTCTTCTATGAAGACTCAACGCGTACTCGAATTTCATTCGAAGCTGCTGCCAAGCGACTTAGCGCTGACGTAATCAACTTCTCGGCTAAAGGTTCAAGCGTTTCCAAAGGCGAAAGCCTGAAAGACACCGCATTGACGTTAGAGGCAATGGGAGCCGATGCTGTAGTAATTCGCCATAACAGCAGTGGTGCACCACATCGCTTAGCAAACGCTGGCTGGATTTCCGGTGGAGTTGTAAATGCTGGAGATGGTACGCACGAACATCCAACCCAAGCACTGCTAGATGCCTTCACACTTCGCAACCACCTTCGCAATGGTGAAGGTGACTTGAAGGGTGTCAACGTAACGATTGTGGGCGACGTGCTTCATAGTCGCGTGGCACGATCAAACGTCTTGCTACTCAATACCCTCGGTGCCAAAGTGCGCTTAGTGGCTCCGCCAACTTTGCTACCTTACGGTGTTGAAGATTGGGATTGCGAAGTTTCATACGACCTTGATGCTTCGCTCGAGGGTTCCGATGCCGTAATGATGCTTCGCGTGCAACGCGAGCGTATGAATGCCGCCTACTTCCCAAATGCTCACGAATACAGCAATCGCTACGGCTTGAATGTGACACGAATGAATCGACTCTCTGAGTCTGCAGTCGTTATGCACCCTGGCCCGATGAACCGAGGTATGGAAATTTCCGCAGACGTAGCGGATTCCCAGCGCTCGGTGATTGTCGAGCAAGTTGCCAACGGCGTAAGCGTGCGCATGGCTGTCCTGTACTTAATTCTCGGTGGATCGGAGTCAATGTAGTGGCAAGCAGTGCTATGACAAGTTATGTAATCAAGGACGTCGCAATTCTGGATGGCAAGCCAACTGACATTGTTGTCAAAGATGGTGTGATCGCTGAAATTGGTAAAGGTTTAACCGCTGACCAAACTGTAGATGGTTCAGGCTGCATTGCCTTGCCAGGCTTAGTAGATCTACACACGCACTTACGTGAACCAGGTCGCGAAGATGCCGAAACTGTTTTATCTGGAAGTCGCGCTGCGGCAATGGGTGGTTTCACTGCTGTGCACGCAATGGCAAATACCAATCCGGTTGCTGATACCGCAGGTGTTGTTGAGCAAGTTTGGCGACTTGGGCAAGAAGCTGGATTAGTTGATGTTCGTCCAGTTGGCGCAGTCACTATGGGACTTGAAGGAACAGCTCTGGCTGAACTGGGTGCGATGGCTGATAGCGCAGCAGCAGTTCGAGTGTTCAGCGATGACGGTAAATGTGTGCATGACGCTGCATTGATGCGTCGCGCTCTGGAATACGTCAAGGCATTTGATGGTGTTGTAGCTCAGCACGCGCAAGAACCAAGATTGACTGAAGGCGCCCAAATGAACGAAGGCGTAATTTCAGGAAAGTTAGGTCTTGCCGGTTGGCCAGCAGTGGCCGAAGAAGCAATCATTGCGCGCGATGTGCTTTTGGCACATCATGTTGGTTCGAGATTGCATGTTTGCCATCTATCAACTGCAGGAAGTGTTGAAATCATCCGTTGGGCTAAGTCTCGCGGGATCAATGTCACGGCAGAAGTTACGCCTCATCACTTGTACTTCACCGACGATGTTGTCGAATCCTACGATCCGATCTTCAAAGTGAACCCACCGCTTCGCACCAAAGCAGATGTCGAAGCTGTTCGCGCTGGCTTAG
>JALRCB010000154.1 GCA_023257525.1 Candidatus Nanopelagicales bacterium | reverse complement strand
CTTAGCCTGGCCGCGGAATCGGACCATGTCTGGTGTCAGTTGATCCAGAGATGTAATCCCCATCAGTCGCATAGTTTGCTCGACCTCACCTCGCAGGATTTGTGCAGCTCGTCGAACGCCTGCTTCCCCACCGGCCATAATTCCGTAAAGATAAGCCCGGCCAACTAGAACTGCATCCGCGCCTAGTCCAATGCCGCCAACAATGTCAGAACCAGACAATGCGCCACCGTCGATGAACAGTTGAGTATTTGTGTCGGAGATTGCACTCTTTACAGCTGGCAAAAGTTCTAGCGGTACTACCGATCTATCAAGTTGTCGTCCCCCATGATTTGAAAGCACAACTGCGTCAACACCGGCGCTAGCCAGCATCGCAGCATCGTTTACATTTTGCACACCTTTAACAATTAACTTGCCAGGCCAATTCGCCTTTAGCCACTCCACATCTTTCATGGTGATTGATGGATCAAAGACACTATTCATTAGTTCAGCAACCGTGCCACCAGTTGTTTTAAGTGATGCAAACTCAAGTGGTTTTGTGGTTAGCAAATTGCCCCACCATTTTGGATACTTAGCCATATCTGCAAAAGTTTTTAGCGTTAACTGCGGTGGGATAGTTAGGCCATTTTCTACATCCCGCACTCGCATGCCGCCAACAACAGTGTCAACGGTCAGCATGATTGCTTCATAGCCTGCGACTGCAGCTCGTTCTACTAATTCATAACGAGTTGTTTTATCTCGCCACAAATAAAGTTGGAACCACTTTCGAGTGTCGGGTGCAGCGGCGGCAAGATCTTCAATTGAAGTTGTTCCAAGTGTTGACAAGGTATATGGGATGCCAAACTCGGCGGCAACTTTAGCAACTGCAGGTTCGCCTTGGTAATGCATCATGCGCGTGAATCCAGTTGGGCTAAACACAAAAGGCAATGCGGACTTTTGGCCAAAGATTGAAATGGAAGTATCAACGACCGAAACATCGCGCAAAACATGTGGATGGAACTCTAAACGTCGGTAAGCCTCATAAGCCCGCCCATAACTTATCTCTTCTCCAGCTGCGCCATCGGTGTAGTCAAACACGGCACGTGGAGTTTTTGATTTACCAATGTTTCTCAGCTGAGAGATTGTGACTGCGCGAGAAACTGCATCACTTCTGGAAAATGGAGACTTGAATCCTAGGATTGGTTTTAAGTCTGACCATTTAGGCAATTGCCGCTTAATCATGGGATTCACTATTCCACGATTTGGAATCAATTGGAATTAATTTATGTGGCTGGGGTACCTGGACTCGAACCAAGACTAACTGAACCAGAATCAGTTGGGCTGCCAATTACCCCATACCCCAAATGGCATTACGAATGGAAAGCCTATCTCAAGGCCCGCATTTGAGCGAAATACTCAGATTGCCAACGCCTATTTTATTGAGGCAGTAATTCGGGCTAAGGATCGTTCTCTACCAAGAATTTCAAGGGACTCAAAAAGCGGTGGTGAAACTCGACGTCCCGTTACAGCAACTCGAACTGGACCAAAAGCTACCTTCGGTTTTAGTTCCAGGCCTTCAATCAAAGCGGTGCGCAGTGCTTCTTCAATTGCTGGCGTAGTCCAATCAGCCACACCAGTAAGTGCTGCTAATGCAGCAACCAATACCGGCTGTGCTTCTGGCGTTAAGACTTTTTCTGCTTCGACAGGATCAACTGCAAACGCTGGACTGCCCGATTGATCGGCAAATAGGAAGCCCAGCATACCAATTCCCTGGCGCAAAGTTTCCATTCGTTCTTGCACAAGTGGAATGGCATTCTTTAACACTTCCATCTGCTCTGCAGTTGGCTCTGCAGACAGAATTCCATCCTTGATCAAGAACGGAGTGATTCGTGTGGCTAATTCCTCTGGGGCCAGCGTACGAATCCAGTCACCGTTAATCGAGGTGCACTTCTTTAAGTCAAAACGTGCTGGGTTTGCGTTAACGCGAGCAACATCAAAAACAGTTGCCATTTCTTCCTTTGAGAAGAATTCGCGATCTTCACCAAATGCCCAACCTAAAAGGGCAAGGTAGTTAAGCAAGCCTTCAGGTAAGTAACCTTCTTCGCGATACATCAACAGGCTTGATTCTGGGTCACGCTTGGAAAGCTTCTTATTTCCTTCGCCCATTACATATGGCAAGTGACCATAAAGGGGACGTTCGCCTCTTGCGACACCGATTGCCTTTAATGCGTCATAAAGAGCAAGCTGACGTGGAGTACTACTTAATAAGTCTTCGCCGCGAAGCACGTGAGTGATTTCCATCAGTACGTCATCAACTG
>JALRCB010000153.1:276-2309 GCA_023257525.1 Candidatus Nanopelagicales bacterium | reverse complement strand
AATAGTGATGAGGGTCATGGACGGCATGATGGCAATTCCGTCGATTCTGCTTGCTATAGCACTCATTACATTAATGAAGGCAAGCTTACTGATCGTAATTGTAGCAATCGCAATACCGGAGATTCCGCGCGTAGTCCGCCTCGTACGAAGCGTTGTACTTAGCGTCAAGACTCTTCCCTACATAGAAGCGGCTATAGCAAGTGGGACGAAGACTCGGCGAGTGATGACTCGTCATATTCTACCGAGCACCATCCCGCCCCTCATTGTTCAGGCAACTTACGTATGTGCATCGGCCATTCTCACCGAAGCTGGTTTGTCTTTTTTGGGTGCAGGCACCCCGCCAGAAATACCGAGTTGGGGAAATCTAATTTCAGGTGGAAGGGCATTCTTCCAGATATCACCTTGGATAATATTTTTCCCAGGACTCATGCTTGCCATCACAGTTTTAGCTATCAATTTGATTGGGGACGGGATGAGAGACTCGCTCGATCCACGGATAGCTAAGAGGATTTAGCAAAAAAGATCGAGGTGCCATGCAATCCCTATCTCTCACGTCAATTAGTCCGCAACTGCCACCCCCCATTTTGAGGATCGACGGGCTCACTACGGAGTTCTACACGCCGAGTGGCAATGTTTGCGCTGTTAACAGACTATCGCTAAACCTTGAGCAGAAAGAGACGCTTTGTCTCGTTGGTGAATCGGGTTGCGGAAAGAGCGTGACTGCTTTATCTCTGATGCGTCTTATTCCCGAAAAGCAAGGTGGCATAACAAGCGGTAGCATCCACTTTGAGGACGAGGACCTCGCTACTGCAAGCGAATCTACGATGCGTCGGATTCGCGGCAATAAAATTTCGATGATTTTTCAGGAACCGATGACATCGCTAAACCCCGTCATCACGGTTGGCGATCAGATTAGCGAGTCCCTAAGAATTCATCAAAAGCTCAGCCCTCGCCAAGCTACAAAAATTGCAATAGACATGCTGGCACTTGTCAGAATCGCTGATCCTGCAAGGCGAGCATTGGAGTATCCACACCAACTCTCTGGAGGTATGCGGCAGCGCGTCATGATAGCGATCGCGCTTGCCTGCGAACCTGCAGTCTTGATTGCTGATGAACCAACGACCGCTTTAGACGTCACCATTCAAGCACAAATACTAGAACTTATACTAGAACTTAAAGAATCGGTAATGACGTCCGTACTTCTCATCACACACGACCTTGGTGTCGTTGCCGAAGTAGGACAGCGAATTGCAGTGATGTATGCTGGACGAAAGGTTGAAGAAGGTCCTGTGAAAGACGTTTTTGATCAACCTTTTCACCCTTACACTCAAGGATTGCTTGAATCCATTCCGCGCCGCGGCGCTTCGAGCAGGGTAGGACAGTGTCGAGGTCAACTACCGGAAATACCTGGCTTTGTCCCTTCGATTCGAGAGACTTCAGTTGGATGTGCATTTGCTGCAAGGTGCAAGAAAGCTAGTCCTCAGTGTGGCATCGCAGCTCCTGAGCTGACTGCGCAAAGTACAGGGCGAGCTGTAGCGTGTTGGCATCCGAATTTCGACTAGGAGCCGACCGTGCACGATGCCGTAATTGAGGTGACTGATCTTAAGAAGCATTTCCCAATCCAGCGAAATTTGTTTACGAAGGCTACGCAAGCAGTGCATGCAGTCGACGGCGTCACCTTCTCAATTCAAGAGGGTGAAACTTTATGCCTTGTCGGCGAGTCTGGTTGCGGTAAGTCTACGGCTGCCCGAACGGTACTTCGTCTGCTGGAACCAACCTCCGGAACCATTAGGCTTAAAGGTAAGGACATCTCTACGCTCGCGCAGCAGCAACTTTGGCCTCATCGCCAGCATATGCAGATGGTATTCCAAGACCCCTACGCATCTTTGAATCCTAGACTTACTGCAGGATCGATCATTTCAGAGCCGCTCACAAACTATTTCCAAATCCCCTCAGACAAACTCAGAGAACAGGTTAAAACGCTATTAGAAAAAGTTGGGTTGAGGGCGGATTCAATCGACAAGTTTCCACAT
>JALRCB010000153.1:0-266 GCA_023257525.1 Candidatus Nanopelagicales bacterium | reverse complement strand
GCGCGAGCCTTAGCTTTAAAGCCAAGCCTAATTGTGGCTGACGAACCGGTCTCTGCGCTCGATGTTTCAGTGCAGGCACAAGTGATCAATTTGATGGTCACATTACAAGACGAAATGGATCTAGCATATTTGTTCGTCTCACACGACTTAGCAGTGGTAGAACACATTGGCCATCGCGTTGCTGTGATGTATTTAGGCCGAATCGTGGAGTTAGCGACAACAGCTGAACTATTTAATGCACCGCTTCACCCGTATTCGCAGGCCTT
>JALRCB010000152.1 GCA_023257525.1 Candidatus Nanopelagicales bacterium | reverse complement strand
TTAAGACCGGTTAACATCGGTTCCTTAACTGGCTGACGCTGAACCACAGTTGGTGCCTGAGTTTCAAGTGCGCGACGACCGTCGGCTGCAATTGGACCAAGACCATCGATTGGGTTACCAAGTGGGTCAACTACGCGACCTAGGAAGCCATCGCCAACTGGAACCGAAAGAATTTCGCCAGTGCGCTTTACGCTTTGACCTTCAGCGATCTTTGAGCCATCTCCAAGAAGAACAGCACCGATCTCACGAACGTCAAGGTTCAGAGCAAGGCCCTTAAGGCCACCCTCGAATTCAAGCAATTCGTTAGTCATTGCGGAATGCAAGCCTTCAACGCGAGCAATACCGTCACCGGTCTGGGTTACCTGTCCGACTTCTTCGCGCGAAGTTCCAGCCGTAAACGACTCAACATTGCGAGCAATAGCGTCGCGGATCTCATCCGGGCGGATCGAGAGTTCCGTCATGGTGTCCTGCTTTCTTCTTGTTAGTTCTTGCTTGTTAATTCGTGGGGTTTATTTTGGTCTTTTTGGGCTACGCCAGCAAGGATCTGCGGGCACTTTCAAGTCGAGCGGCGATCGAACCATCGATTACGTCTTCTCCGATGGTTACTGAAATTCCACCAAGTACTGATGGATCAATTGCCACATTGATTCTTACGTTCTTGCCAGTGATCTTCGATAGCGCAGCAGATAGTCGGCTGGTTTGATTGGCATCTAGCGAGACTGCGGATCTAACTTCAGCAACTACTTGATTGCGCTGCTCAGCAGCTAGGTTGCCAAGTGTTTCTAGGACTGAATCAACGCGTCGACCGCGAAGGTGTCCAGCAACATGCTTGATCAAACCCAGAGTGATTGAATCAACCTTGCTTCCAATCAAGTCACCAACAATTGCTGACTTGGTTTGAGCGCTAAGTGATGGATCAGTAAGGGTCATTTGCAGCTCCGATGACGCCTGAACTGCGCGACCAAAGTGAAACAGTTCGCTTTCCACGCGATCCAGGGATCCAGCCTTGTCAGCAGCCACAAAAGCAGCTTGGGAACCAAGCAACTCAACAGCATCTACCAAGTCGGTGTCTGAAGACCAGCGCGCAGCAACAATTTCACCAAGCACCTCAACGGTTAGGGCGCTAACTTTTGACCCAAACACGTCATTGATTAGAGCACTACGGACTGCACTTGGCTGTCCGCTGTCGGCCAAGTTTTGACGAAGGGATTTTTCCCCAGCCAAAACGTCGGCAGCCGCAAGTAACTCAGCAGAAAGAGCGGACAGATCGCCCTGACCGGAACGGGAACGAAGAGTCCCCTGAACCAAAGCCAAACTATTGCGGGATGCACCAATCATTACTTAGCTGCCTCAACTTCTAGGTCTGCGATGAAGCGGTCAACCGAAGCACGTGCACGAGCATCGTCAGTTAGGGATTCCCCTACGACTTTGCCTGCCAGTGTTAAGGCCAATTCACTTACGTCGCGACGTAGCGATGCCATTGCTTGACTACGCTCGGCTTCAATCTGAGCCTGAGCACGCTCGGTTACTGATGCGGCAGCTGTTGCTGCTTCACCACGAGCACTTTCAATCATGGCTGCTTTTTCAGCTTGTGCTTCGGCTCGAATTGTTGCAGCTTCACCTCGGGCGTCAGCTAGTTGAGCGCGATATTGCTCGAGCATGGCCGCAGCCTCTGCTTGCGAGTTTTCTGCGCGCGCTAGCCCACCTTCAATTGCATCGGCACGGTCTTCAAGTGTCTTGCTGATTGCAGGGAATGCAAACTTTGCAAGCGCGAAGAAAACAATGGCAAACGCAAGTGTTCCGATAATCAATTCATCTAGCGGCAAGCGCAGGATGTTGACTTCAGATTCAGCAGCGATGATGTTAAACACGGTAGGTTAAACCTCGATTTGAATTAAGCACCAAAAACGAATGGGACAACGAAGCCGATTAGAGCAAGGGCTTCAGTTAGCGCGAAGCCAAGAATCATGTTCTGGCGGATAACGCCGTAAGCCTCTGGCTGACGTGCAATAGCTTGCACACCGTTACCGAAGATGATTCCGATACCAACGCCTGGACCGATAGCTGCAAGGCCGTAGCCAATTGAACCGATCGAGCCGGTTACTTCTGCTAGCACTGACATAACTTATTCCTTCTGTCGAGAGTTACTGGCTTGTCCAGTAACTCAGGTTTACTTTCTGTCTTGCAAGTTCCAATTGATTTCTCAATCGGAAAATCTTAATGTTCTGCGTGCAGTGATCCACCAATGTAAACAGCAGTCAAAAGTGTGAAGATGAATGCCTGTAGACCTTGAATAAACATTTCAAATCCAGTGAGGA
>JALRCB010000151.1 GCA_023257525.1 Candidatus Nanopelagicales bacterium | reverse complement strand
ATAAATCATTTGCGGATTTGTTAGCAAACCCTTTTCGGTCATGCCGCGAATCATGGAAGCGATGAAATCTTGCTGACGCTTGATGCGACTTAAGTCGCTACCGTCACCTAAAGTTTCGCGAGCGCGAACGAATGCTAAAGCTTGTTCACCGCTGATGGTGCTGTAGCCGGCAGGCAGGTCAAGACCAGATCCACCTTGGCCAGGAATAACAGGATCGTAAGCCGGAGTTGTTAAACAAACTTCAACACCACCGATGGCATCAACCACAGTTTTGAAAGCTTTGAAGTCAACAACAACGAAGTTATCGATGCGAACGTTAGTTAACTTCTCAACAGTCTTAACTGTGCAGACTGGACCACCGAATGCAAATGCTGCATTGAATTTAGTCTCGTATGGTCGAGTTTGAGTGCCATCAGGTTTTGTACATCCAGCAATTTCCACCATTGAGTCGCGCGGGATCGAAACTACTAAGGCGTCTCTGCGCTCGTTATAAAGATGGACCAACAATGTGGTGTCAGAACGTGCGCCACCAGCCTCGCCATAAGCATCGTTGCCTTCACCTTCACGGGAATCCGAACCCATGATCAAAAGGTTGGTTGGGCTGGTGTCAGATTGGGCAAAGCTATCTGGGCGATCGGCGTTATTTAAGTCGCTGGTGTCGATCATTCCGATGTTGGCACCCAGGCCATTGATCGCGTAAACCGCGCCGCCGCCCAGAGCAGTTAGGGTCAAGATAAAAATTGAAAGTCCGGCCGTAGCTTTGCGTAGCCATGGATGAGCGGCAGATTCAGTGCCAGGCGCGCGATGCTTACCCATGCCTGACTCCTTACTGCTCTCGGGGATTACGCCGCAATGTTGGGGGCGCGGTGTCCGTTTACGACACCATACGATCGTACGTCATCTCAGAAGTCCACGAATTTGGCGATTTCTTGGCAATTTTGGATGAAAATGTGGCGGACACAACCCAAATCTTGTGTGACAGATGAGGCTGCTGGGACGCTTTGTCGGGGAGACTAGAAGCATGCTTCCCCGCAAAAAATACCTACGTGTGCTGTGCTTTTCTTTGGCCGCCACGTTTGCGGCTAGCACTTTGATTTCGGCCCCTGCCCAATCAGTTACTGGCTACACCCCACCGGTCACGGTTAACGAAATCAGCGTTACTCCGATCCCAGGCATGACCTCGATGTCCACGGGCAAACGCACCACAATTCTTTTGCCAGCTCAAACCGTCAGCCCGTTTACTTTGGCTGGCTTAACTTGGGTTGGACCAGTCTCGATCGGAACTGAATTCAAAGTCCGAGTTCGCGAATCTGGAGTTTGGTCAGCTTGGTTCAAACTTGAGTACGGCGAATATCAAGGTGTTGGAAAAGATGGCACCGAAAGCATGGACACTCGAGTTGGTAGCGATCCGCTGCTAACTGGGTTAGCAGATGGCGTTGAAGTCATTATGGAAAACACTTCCGGTGTGGTTCCTTCACAAATGAAAGTAACGCTAGTTAACTCGCAAGTTACGAAGCAAGATCGAAACCTTGGTCAACAATCAATTCGCATGGCAACGACTGACACGGGAATGCAATCGCAAGCTGTTGCTGCACTTGTTGGTGCTGCGGTTTCTCCGCAAGGAGCATTAGTTGCAAGGCCGCGAATTGTTACGCGAGCTGAATGGGGTGCTGACGAGACTTGGCGCGATCCAGTGCCACGTGTCGGTACGACTTTGCTTGCTGGAATTGTGCATCACACTGCTTCGACAAACAACTACACTGCTGACCAAGCTCCAGCCCAAATGCGAAACCTGTATGCCTACTTCACCAAGAGTTTGAATTATGCCGACATGGGTTACAACTTCTTAGTTGATAAGTACGGAACGATTTATGAAGGTCGTAGTGGTTGCGCAGTCGGCGCCGTTGATTGCGATAGCGCTTCAGTTCCAGTCCAGGGCGCTCACACTGCTGGATTGAACCTAAACACTTTCGGAGTTTCGGCGATTGGTAACTATGACGTTTTAGCGCCAGAAAATCCTGGCGCAATGGTGGAATCAATTGCATCTCTGATGGCTTGGAAGTTAGCGCCTTATGGCCTGGATCCAAATGCCACTGCAAGCATTATGTCGACTGACACATCTGGATCTTCGAAATTCAGTGCGGGCCAAACTGCGATTACACAAGTTATTTCAGCGCACCGCGATGTTGGTAAAACAGTTTGTCCTGGTCGTTACTTGTATCCATACATGGCTGAGATTCGAGCTCGTGCAACTACTTTGTTGGCACCGGTGATTCAGGGTGTAAGTGTTGCCCCGACTTTGGTCAACGGCGCGGGAACTGAATCAGTCAA
>JALRCB010000150.1 GCA_023257525.1 Candidatus Nanopelagicales bacterium | reverse complement strand
ACAAAAATTCTTTTGTTTTCCGCTATCGATAGCCGGGCAAAGTAATCAAAAGCAAAGAAAATCCAAATTACAAAAAGCGTCCAATTGCAAAGTGAATGTAGCGCAGGGGAGAGATTTGGATTGATGATCGGCCAGGCGTAACCGGCCAAGAAGATAACACCCAAAACTTGCAAAAAAGTAGGTGACAATTTAGACCACCAGTTAATGGCGCGCTTCATTTTCTCTCCAGCCTTAAACTCATTTGATTCTCACAATATCCTGATAACAGTAGGTTTTCCTGCAAGACAGGTCCGATTAGTCCGTTATGCTTTCCAAATATGTCGGAGCAAACGCAGGGTAAATCAGTCGATGTAGACAACCCAAAGGTCTATTTGATCGCAGCGGTACTTGGTGCTGGTGTTGGGCTCATATCTATTGGTTTTCTGTTCGCTGTAAAGACAGCGAAAGAACTGATCTGGACTTCCGAACTAGAGCGAATCAGCCCAGTAGTTGTTCTGAGTATTTGTGTTGTTGGCGGACTGTTAGTCGGCGTGCTGAATCAATTGGCTGAAAAGTCAAGATCTGAAGTCCACGACCTAACGGAAGCCATCGCTGACATGGAAGAAGTAGAGACTAAGCAAGCGCCACCAGCCCGGTTGATCTTTGGTCGCGCGGGTCTTGGTGTTGTTTCACTTGGATTCGGTGGACCATTAGGCCCGGAAGCGCCACTGATTGCACTTGTTGCACAACTAAGTTCTCGGCTGTTTCGCATTTTGCGCGTTACGCAAGCCCGAGTTGTTGAACTTTCGGTAGCTGGTTCCCTTGGTGTGTTGTTTGGGGTGCCATTAGTACTTGCTGGAATCGAAAGTGAAGAAAAAACCAAGAATCGAAATATTGGTCAGCGCATTGTTGCCAGAGGCCCAGAAATCTTGGCAGCGATTTCTTCATTATTTGTGATTACAAAGTTATTGCCTGAAATTGGTATTCATCAATTCACATCTGCAAATTCGGCTGAGGTCGGATTTGGTGTCGATTTAATTTGGGCCGCATTGATTGCGCTACTTGCAGCATCTCTAGGTCTTTCGATTGTTCGAGCAACACCAAAGGTTCGTGAGTTGGTCGTTTCTAAGATTCCAGGCGGTGCGATTCCTGCTGGATTGCTAAGTGGATTGATTCTTGGGGCAAGTGCGGTAGTTACGCCATTAGTACTGTTCTCTGGCCACCATGAGATTCAAGAGATTCTCGATTCACCAATCGGCATTGGAAACCTCTTAGTTGTTGTTGCTCTAAAGACTCTCGTATTAGTTGCATGTCTTGCTGGTGGTTGGTATGGCGGTCAGATTTTCCCACTTGCTTTCATCGGGGCGGGCACTGCGCTATTTGTTGCTGAGTTAGTAAACAGTTCGGCAACTCTTGGTTTGGTGGCTGCCGGATTTGTGGCAGCCAGCGCGGTTGGAATTCGTCGTCCAGCCTTGGCACTTTTACTTGGTTTTGTGCTATTCCCTTCAACTACTTACATTCCAATGCTGCTTGCAGCCGTAATAGCCATTGCAGTAATCGGAAAGAGATCAGCAGAGCTTCCTAGCCACTAAAAGCAAAACAGCCCGCACCAATAAAGATGCGGGCTGCGTGCGCTTAATTACTCAGCAGTTCTGAACCAAGCATTTGCCTTGGAAGTGCTAACAACTAGCAACGCAATGACGTTCAATGCAATTGGAACCCAGCCGTATGGCAGGCGCATGAAGCCAAAGATGATGTTAATGACAGCAAGTGCCTGAATAACGACCTGAGCTGATCGGGAGCCGATCAAGATCATCTTCGAGATAGTTACATATATAAGGCCAAGCACGATAGATAGCAGGCCATTTAACAACAGGTAGAAAGTTGAGATTTCGATAGAAAGTCCACCAGCAGCGCTAAGCACTGTTGGATTTTCACCGATTGGTGATAGGACCATTAGAACACCGAATCCAACGTTAAAGATTGCGATAAACCAGATCAAGGCCGCCAGGAACGTCACCATACCCGGACGCTTTGCAGCAGTTGTTGAAGTCATTCTTCCTCCGTAGAGAACAACAAAACCAATCCGAAATCTTCGATTTGGCCACTTAAAAGGTAGCAGATTGGAATATTAGATAGCATTCTCGCAACACCAAATAGTGGAGATTGAGTTGGCAAATCTAAAGATTGTGATCGTTGGCGCAGGTATTGCCGGCACGGGGTTAGCCGATGAGTTGACGCAACTGGGTCAGCGTGATGTGACCGTTGTTGATCAGGGACCACTCTGGAAAACTGGCGGCGCTACTTCACATGCGCCAGGTTTAGTAACTCGAACTAGCACTTCAAAGATGATGCAT
>JALRCB010000014.1 GCA_023257525.1 Candidatus Nanopelagicales bacterium | reverse complement strand
CGCCAAGCGCAGAGGCTGCGGCTGCAATCGCCAAACCATTTAGCGTGGAATTCAACTCATTGGCAGTAAGGCTCAAATTAACGGTGGGAAATCCAGTTTCTTCATATGTACCAACAACCCACGGCCGACTCAGCGCAACCAAAACAATTACTGCGCTCAATAGCTCAAGTGAGATTAGGTTTCGCAAAGTTAACTTCATGCGGAGTTACTCATTAAGGAATTTGCAACTGCCACAGCATTTAAAACTGCCATCGCTTTTGCTTGGCATTCAGCATCTTCACTTTCTGGAACGGAATCAGCCACTACTCCAGCTCCGGCTTGCACATACGCCACCGAGTTCTTTATGACGGTTGAGCGAATCGCAATTGCAGTATCAATGTTTCCAGCAAAATCGAAATACCCAACGCAACCGCCATAAACTCCGCGCTTTGATTTCTCTAGTTCTTCAATGATTGTCATAGCCATTGGTTTTGGGGCGCCAGAGAGTGTTCCGGCTGGGAATGTAGCAGCAACCAAATCAAAAGCGCTAACCTCAGGATCGATCTTTCCAATTACGGTTGAGACGATGTGCATTACGTGACTGTATTTCTCAATGCTCATAAAGTCAGTAACTTCGACCGACCCAGGTAGACATACTCGACCTAAATCATTTCTGCCAAGGTCAACCAACATCAAATGCTCAGCACGCTCTTTTTTGTCAGCGAGTAAATCTGCAGCATTGGAATCATCAATTTGCGGAGTTTCGCCGCGAGGTCTAGTTCCGGCAATTGGATGTAGCATCGCTTCACCGTTACGAAGTGTCACTAAGGCTTCTGGACTTGATCCAACAACATCAAATGCGACTTTGGTGCCGAGTTCTTGGCCAGGACCAGTTAACTCAGGAATTCTAAACAGGAACATATATGGACTCGGATTGGTAGCACGTAACACTCGATACACATCAAGGGCTGAAGCCTGGCACTTAGTTGCAAATCTCTGACTCAGCACAATTTGAAATGCATCGCCAGCACGAATCCGGTCCTGTGCAACTCTGACTGATTCTTGATATTCGGTTCCGGTAGTTTCGCGCGTGAACTCTGCCTTAGCAGTTCGATCAAAACTTGATGCACTTGACGGTGCTTGACTACCTAACGCTGCTTCCATTGCATCGAGTCGTTTTTCCGCATCAAGCCAGGCTTCATCCACACGCTCATCAGAGTTGTCGTAGTTGATTGCATTAGCGATGAGTGTGACTGTGCCATCTTTGTGATCCAAGACTGCCAAGTCCGTTGCAACTAGCATCGCTAACTCAGGTAAGCCCAAAACATCTTCAGTTTCATTTGGTAGTTTTTCTAGGCGTCGAACGATGTCATAACCCAAGTAGCCAACTACTCCGCCGGTTAGTGGTGGTAATTCTTCATTAGTAATGCCTTCGTTAACGCCAGGCGTGAAAAGCACATCTAGGGTTTCTCGCAAAGCAGAAATGGGATCACCAGTTGCTGGCACGCCTTGCGGAACTTTTCCAGACCAAAGCGCCTGGCCATCTCGCTCCGAAAGCATTGCCGAACTTGCCACTCCTACGAATGAATAGCGCGACCAAGATCTTCCGTGTTCAGCTGATTCAAGTAAGAATGTTCCGGCGCGTTCGTCTGCAAGTTTTCGATAAAGACCCAGCGCAGTTTCGCCATCGGCCAACAGTTTTCTAAACACCGGGATGACGCGTCGATTTTGCGCCAACTGTCGAAATGATTCGAGATTGGGAGTGGTCATCCACTTACCTCTGGATGCGTAACGGAATCATCAAAACAAGTGTGATTGCCGGTGTGGCAAGCTGCTCCGGATTGATCAACGGTTAATAGCAAGGTGTCGCTGTCACAATCTTTTGCCAGCGAGATGACTCGTTGGTGATTTCCAGAAGTTTCACCCTTTACCCAAACTTCAGAACGACTACGGCTCCAGTAAGTAGCCTTTCCGGTTTCCAGAGTTTGCTTAACAGTGTCGGAATTCATCCACGCCACCATAAGCACTTCTCTGGTATCGACTTGTTGAACTACCACCGGAATCAATCCTTGGTCATTGAAAACTAAGGTTTCAACGAACGGCGAGCTCTCCATGTCTCTATTCTGCCTTGATTAAACAAAGTAGTCGAAATCAGGCAAGTCATGCCTACCGTTATTTGGCAGGTTGAACTGGATTAGCGAACTTCTTGCCCACTGCGAGCAAGTTCGTCCTTTACTTGCGCAATTGTGAGCTCATCGAAGTGAAAAACGCTCGCGGCTAGTACCGCATTTGCGCCGGCTTTAACTGCAGGTGCAAAGTCCGAAAGCTTTCCAGCCCCACCGCTGGCAATCACCGGAATCTCTACTGCGGCACGGACTGCTGAGATTAGTTCTAAGTCATAACCGTTCTTAGTGCCATCGGCATCCATAGAATTTAGGAGCACCTCGCCTGCCCCGCGTTCAGCAGCCTCAACAATCCACTCCAAAGCATCCCGCCCACTGCTGTTTCTGCCGCCGTGAGTTGTGGCTTCAAATCCACTTGGAGAATCTGGACTACGCCGCACATCAACTGAAATAACGATGCACTGATCGCCAAAACGTTTAGCCGAATCCGAAATCAATTCTGGATTAGCAATACCTGCAGTATTGATTCCAACTTTGTCCGCGCCCGCCCGCAGAAGTTGATCAACATCTGATGTGCTTCTTACGCCACCGCCAACTGTCAGTGGAATGAAAAGTTCATCCGCTGATTTACGAATCATTTCGTAAGTAGTTTCGCGATTCGAACTTGATGCGGTGATGTCAAGAAAAACTAATTCATCCGCCCCAGAGTTTCCATATCTGCGAGCTAGTTCAACGGGGTCGCCGGCATCATTTAGATTCTCAAAGTTAACGCCTTTGACAACTCGACCAGCATCGACATCAAGGCAAGGAATGACTCGAACTGCAACACTCATTGGTTAAACCTGCGGTCCTGAAACTTCGATTGCTTCTTCGAGGGTGAAAGCGCGCGCATAAAGTGCCTTGCCAACAATTGCGCCTTCAACACCAATGTCGGTTAGCGCTCTAAGTTCAATCAAGTCATCAAGAGTTGCGATTCCGCCACTTGCAATCACCGGCATGTCAGTTCGTTCACACATCTGCTTAAGCAAATCAACGTTAGGTCCGCGCAAAGTTCCATCTTTGGTTACATCTGTAACGACATATCTTTGACAACCATCTGATTCCAGGCGTTCAAGCGTTTCCCAAATGTCGCCGCCTTCTTTGGTCCAGCCCCGGGCAGCAAGTACTGTGCCGCGAACATCAAGACCAACAGCGATCCGATCGCCAAATTCACCAATGACTCGTGCAGTCCACTCTGGATCTTCCAGTGCAGCAGTTCCCAAGTTCACGCGGCGACAGCCAGTAGCAAGCGCGGCTCGCAGTGATTCATCGTCTCGAATGCCACCAGAGAGTTCAACATTTACATCGAGTTTGCCAACAACTTCTGCTAACAGTTTTCGGTTTTCACCTCGACCGAAAGCAGCATCAAGATCCACTAAATGGATCCATTGCGCACCACTTGCCTGCCAATCAAGGGCAGCAGCTAATGGATCACCAAATGATGTTGCGCTATCTGCCTCACCTTGAACCAGGCGCACGGCTAAGCCATCAGCAACGTCAACAGCAGGTAACAAAATTAGGGATGTCATTTCGCGCTCCGATTGTGGGTTATCAAGTTCATTTGATCGCTGCTATCCAGTTTGCCAATAATGTCAGACCAGCTTCGCCAGATTTTTCAGGATGAAACTGGGTAGCCCAAAGCGGACCATTTTCAACCGCAGCAACAAAATCGTCACCGTGGTTAGCCCAACTAACTTTGGGAGCAGCCAGCATTTCATGTGGATCCAGTTCCCAATTTCGAGCTGCATAAGAATGAACAAAATAGAAGCGCTCATCCGTAATTCCATTAAACATTTGTGATCCGGCTGCAGCAGCCACGTTATTCCAACCCATGTGGGGAAGAATCGGTGCGTTTAATTTATCGACTGTGCCAGGCCATTCGTTTAAACCTTCAAAGAAAGTGTCACCGGAATGTTCTGTGCTTCGTTCAAACAGAACTTGCATGCCAACACAAATTCCTAAAACTGGTCGTCCGCCAGCCAAACGTCGACCAATTATTTGTTCACCACGAATATTTTTGATTCCTTGTACGCAAGCTGCAAAGGCGCCGACACCTGGCACCAATAACGCATCGGCTTCTAAGGCCTCATCGAAGTCGGCAGAAATCGAAACTTTTGCGCCCGTTGTTTCAACAGCGCGTTGTGCCGACCTTACATTTCCTGATCCGTAGTCAAGAATGACAACAGAAGTCACGAGTTAGAGACTTCCCTTTGTTGACGGAACATCTAGGACTCGTGGATCAATCGCAACTGCATCCCGAAGTGCGCGCGCAACTGCCTTGAATTGCGCTTCACTTACGTGATGTGCATTGCGGCCGCTCAGAATTCGAATGTGAATGCAAATCTGCGCTGTTGCAACAATCGATTCCCAAATATGACGAATCAAAGTTGTATCAAAGGTTCCGATTAACTCGACTATCTCTGGCTGTTCATGAACTAGGTAGGGACGACCAGAAAGATCTACTGCTGCATGGCAAGCGGTTTCATCTAGTGGGACATATGCATCGCCGAATCGACGAATACCAACTTTGTCCCCTAGTGCAGTGCGAATTGCTTCGCCCACAGCCAATGAAGTGTCTTCTACGGTGTGATGTGAGTCCACGTCTACATCGCCCTTAGTTACTACCTTTAGATCGAATCCGCCGTGACGTCCCAACTGAGAAAGCATATGATCAAAAAACGGCACGCCGGTTTCAATGTCAATCTGTCCAGTGCCGTCGAGGTTGAGTTCAACAAGGACTGAACTTTCCTTAGTACTACGTTCAATGCGTGCGGTGCGTGCCATCAGATTACTTTCCGTTAGTTCGATTAGTTACTTGAAGTAATGCGGTCTTGAAAGCTTGGTTTTCTTCCGGAGTTCCAATACTGACTCTTAACCAGCCACTCGGGCCAGTCTGACGAATTAATACACCGTGCTCAACCAATTGTTCCCATACCTCGTTGCGATCTCCAAATGCTCCAAAGAGTAGGAAGTTTGCCCCACTTGGAGCCACTTCAAAGCCTTGGTCCTTAAGCCAGGACTCCAGGTCATCTCGTTCTCTGCGAAGTAAGGTCACCTGGCCTTGCAACTCATCACTAAATTGCAGGGCAACTCGGGCAACTGCCTGAGTAACTGTTGACAGATGATAAGGCAGGCGAACCAATTGAATGGCTTGGACTATTTCAGGACTTGCTGCGGCATATCCAACTCGGGCTCCGGCGTAAGAAAATGCCTTACTCATAGTGCGCACTACAACTAAGCGTGGATTCTTTGCCAACCGAGACACGGCAGAAGGTGTGCCGGCTGGTCTGAATTCAGCATAAGCCTCATCGATTACTAGTACCCCAGCAAAGTTTGCCAGCAAGTAATCAATGTCCGACATATCAATGATGGTGCCAGTTGGATTGTTAGGTGAAGTTAGAACGATGATGTCTGGCTGAAGAGCTAGCGCACTATCCAAAACAGATTTATCGATCGTGAAATCTTCATTTCTCGCCACACTCAAATACTTAGTAAACGTGTTCCGGCAATAATCTTCATACATTGAATACGTGGGATCGAAAGCAACCAAAGACTTATCTGGTCCCCCAAATAGTTGAAGTAGCTGCTGCATTACTTCATTTGAACCATTAGCTGGCCAAATATTTTCGGCAGCCAAACTCACTTGGCTCTCTGCGTTCAAGTATTTTGCCAAGTCAGCGCGCAATGCATTGGCATCGCGATCTGGATATCGATTTAGCTTCGGGCCAATCTCTGAAATTGCTTTTGCCAATTCCGCAACTAGTTCAGGTGATGGTCCAAATGGATTTTCATTGGTGTTCAAGCGAACTGGCACGGCAATTTGTGGCGCACCATAGGGTGATTTGCCAACCAAGTCTTTGCGAATTGGTAACTGAGTCATTTCGAACGAATTTCAACCGCTGCAGCGTGACCCGGTAAGCCTTCCGAGTTTGCAAGTGTGATCACAGTCTGGGCTATGTCACTGAGTGCAGTTTCGTTGTACTCGACATAGTGAACACCACGCAAGAAAGACTGAACCGAAAGTCCAGATGAGTGACAAGCGCAGCCACCAGTTGGTAAAACGTGATTCGACCCAGCTGCGTAGTCCCCGAGTGATACTGGCGACCAGTCACCAACAAAAATAGCGCCTGCGTTGTTTACTCGCCTGGCAACCTCAGAAGCATTGCGAGTATGAATTTCCAGATGTTCAGCTGCGTAAGCATCTACAACCTTTAGGCCGTGATCAAGGTTGTCAACTAACACGAATGCGCTTTGTTGACCAGTAAGTGCAATCCGGATTCGATCTTTGTTCATAGTCAGTGGAACTAAACGTTCTAGGCTGGCACGAACATTTTTGATCAACTCTTCGCTATCCGTGACTAGAACCGACGCTGCTACTTCGTCGTGTTCAGCTTGGCTGATTAAATCTGCCGCAACAAAATCTGGATTCGCTGAGTCATCTGCCAAGATCGCAATTTCAGTTGGACCAGCTTCGGAGTCAATTCCAATTAGACCTTTAAGCATTCGCTTTGCAGCGGTTACATACATGTTGCCTGGACCAGTAACTAGATACACCGGCTCAATCTCAACATCAGTTGCGCCATAAGCCAGCAACGCAATCGCTTGGGATCCACCTGCGGCATAAACTTCAGTCACACCAAGTAAAGCGCAAGCTGCCAAAATTGTTGGGTGTGGCCATCCTCCAAAATCTTTTTGAGGTGGCGAGCAAACAACAAGTGACTGAACTCCAGCAATCTGCGCCGGCACAACATTCATAATCACACTGCTTGGGTAAACATAGTTTCCCCCAGGAACATAAAGGCCAACGCGCTGAACTGGAAGCCAGCGCTCAGAGACCGTGCCACCCGGGGCAACTGTGACAGTGGTATCACTTCGACGTTGGTGTTCATGAACCAGTCGCACGCGCGAGATTGCGTCTTCTAGTGCTGCTCTAATTTTCGGATCAAGTTCTGCCAGCGACTTATCAATAACTTCTTGCGGCACACGGATCTGTGGCGCCCGAACGCCGTCGAATTTTTCCGACCAGTCTTGGACTGCGGCAACTCCGCGCTCTCGAACATCTTCAATAATTGGACGCACTTGCTCAACCACTGAATCAAGGTCGAACTTGGCGCGTGGCACTAGATTTCGCAGATCCGAAGCCTTTCTGGATCCGCCACGTAAGTCTAAAGTTGCCAACATAGTCACAGTTTAACTTGATTTTCTGGGCATAGGATTTGTTGCTATGGCCACAGGTACTCCAGCGACTAAATTGCTCAAGTCAGCTGGGATTAAATTCAAGGAACATGAGTACTCACATGATCCCAATTCCACGTCTTTTGGGCTTGAGGCTGCTGAAAAACTTGGAGTAGATCCAAATCGAGTGTTCAAAACCTTGGTTGCCAATGTAGATGAAAATTTCGCAGTGGCGATTGTTCCCGTTAACCAACAGGTGAGCCTGAAATCACTGTCGCGAAGTCTGGGCGCCAAGCGCGCGTCTATGGCAGACCCAACGCAAGCGGCACGGCTAACGGGATACGTTGTCGGCGGCATTAGCCCGTTGGGTCAAAAGCGCCTTCTCACAACCGTCATTGACGAGTCTGCAAAACAATTCGAAACAATTCTGGTTAGTGGTGGCCGACGTGGCTTTGACATTGAGCTTTCGCCAACTGATTTAGCTGATTTACTTTCAGCGATATTTGCTGAGATTGCGACTTAACTAGTCTGTAGAACCGGCGCTTCTAAACAAGCTGCGCCAAGTAGAGCTTTTAAGTCTGCGAAAAGTGAAGGCGATGGCGCTACTCGTAATTTGTCATCGGTCTTAACGGAAACAAATTTATCTGTCTGCACCACAGTTAAGTGAACTTCAGTTGTTCCTGGATGCGCACTAAGAATCTGACGCAACGAATCCATTACTGCCGCATTAACGCGAGTTTCCGGAATGTACACGTTTACTGGACCTGAGTAAGCGGCGCTGATGTCTGGAACTGAAACTTCCAGCGCAGCTACTCTTGGGCCTTCATCATCACGTTTATCAATTCGAACTTTCATCAACAAGATCGCGTCATCATTTAGCAGCGTTGCAAACTTGGTAAACGTATTTGGCCACACCATAACTTCGACGACACCTTCAAGATCTTCGAGCGCAACAATAGCCCAGCGATCACCGGAACGTTTCGTGGTTTTAAGTTGAACGCTGCTTACTAGTCCCCCGAGCGTGACTACCGCTCCGTCGGAGGCATCGGCAACGCCAGAGATTGGCATAGATGTACTCATCGCCAAAACATGTTCAACACCAAATAGCGGATGGTCGCTTACGTATAGGCCAAGCATGTCTCGCTCTTGGGCAAGCAAAGTCTTCTTATCCCATTCATCTAATGAGATGTTGACATCGATGCCACCGATTGAATCGTCAGAAAAATCATCTGAGGAGCCAAACAAATCGAACTGACCAATTGCTTCAGCTTTCTTGGTATCCAAAACTGAGTCAACGGATTCAACGTGTACTGCGAACAAACCTCGTCGAGTGTGACCTAGTGAATCAAAGGCACCAGCTTTAATTAAGGATTCAATCACGCGTTTATTGCAAACCTGTACGTCTACCTTTGCCAAGAAGTCACCAAATGAAGTAAATCTGCCTTTAGTAACTCGACTTACCTTCAAGGACTCAACTACGTTAACGCCAACATTGCGCACAGCTGCTAACCCAAAGCGAATGTCAGTTCCGATAGCAGTGAAGTCAACATCTGATTCGTTTACATCTGGTGGCAGAACCTTGATACCCATTCGACGGCATTCATTTAGGTAAACCGCAGACTTGTCTTTGTCGTCCTTAACGCTGGTTAGCAAAGCAGCCATGTATTCAGCTGGATAGTTTGCCTTGAGATATGCGGTCCAGTAGGAAACCAATCCGTAACCAGCGCTGTGCGCTTTGTTGAATGCATAGTCTGAGAACGGAACTAGGGTTTCCCATAATTTGTCGATTGCAACCTGAGAGAACCCGCGCGCTTTCATGCCAGCTTCGAAGGGCACGTATTCCTTATCAAGAATTTCTTTTTTCTTTTTACCCATAGCACGACGCAATAGATCCGCTTGGCCAAGTGTGTAGCCAGCAACTTCTTGGGCAATAGCCATAACCTGTTCCTGGTAAACGATAAGTCCGTAAGTGTCACCCAGAATTGCGGCTAATGGCTTTTCTAATTCTGGATGAATTGGAACTTGAGCTTTGCGCTTGTTTTTGTAATCTGCGTAATCAGTGTGAGCGTTAACACCCATCGGACCTGGCCGATACAGAGCAAGGACCGCGGAAATATCTTCGAATGAGTCAGGATTCATCGAGCGCAACAAAGATCTAATCGGTCCACTATCGAGTTGGAATACACCAAGGGTGTCGCCGCGGGCCAACAATTCATATGTCTTTGGATCGTCAAGACCTAGCTCTTCAAGGACTACAGTTTCGCCTCGGTTCGACATGATGTTGAGCAAAGTGTCATCAAGCACCGTTAGATTTCGAAGTCCTAAGAAGTCCATCTTTAGTAGACCAAGTGATTCGCATGCACCCATGTCGAACTGGGTAATTACCGCGCCGTCTTGATCTCTGCGCCAGACCGGTAAGACGTTGATCAATTCTTCTTTACACAAAATAACGCCAGCAGCGTGCACGCCTGGCTGTCGCTTCAGGCCTTCGATGCCGCGTGCTGTATCAACAACTGCGCGCACATCAGCGTCGTCGTCGTATAAGTCTCGGAATTCGCCGGCTTCGCCATAGCGATCATGTTCGGGATCAAAGATTCCCGATAGTGGGATGTCTTTACCCATAACGCCAGGCGGCATTGCCTTAGTGATTTTTTCGCCAAGTGCATATGGGAAGCCAAGTGCTCGAGTTGAATCTTTTACTGCTGCTTTAGCTTTAATCGAGGCATAAGTAATGATCTGGGCAACGCGTTCCTCGCCATACTTATGAGTTGCATAACGAATCATTTCGCTGCGTCGACGTTCATCAAAGTCAATGTCGATATCAGGCATTGAAATACGTTCTGGATTCAAGAAGCGCTCAAAAAGAAGGCCATGCTTAATTGGATCTAGTTCAGTGATGCCCAGAGCCCAGGCAATCAATGCACCAGCGGCCGAGCCTCGACCTGGACCAACGCGAATACCTTCTTCGCGGGCATGGCGGCATAAGTCAGCTACCACTAGGAAGTAGCCCGGGAATCCCATTTGCTCTACGACAGCTAGTTCGAACTTGGCCCGTTCCAGATGTTCCTTTGGAATCTTGTTTCCATTGAATCTGCGGTTTAATCCAATCTCAACTTCTTTAACTAACCAAGTGTTCTCAGTTTCGCCAGCTGGAACTGCAAAGGAAGGTAGCAAATCTTGACCTTCAACGAAATTGATGTTGCATCGTTCTGCAATCAATAAAGTGTTGTCACAGGCATCAGGAAGTTCGCGCCAAACTTCGCGCATTTCGGCGGCGGTTTTTAAGTAGAAGTCTTGTGCATCAAACTTGAAGCGCTTTGGGTCATCCATCGTGGAGCGAGTACCAATGCAAAGCAGTACTTCGTGCATCCGCGCATCTTCTGGGTAGACATAATGAAGATCATTTGTCGCGACCAATTTCAAATTCAAATTCTTGGCAATCTTTAGCAAATCTTCGCGATGGCGACGTTCAATTCCTAAGCCGTGATCCATCAGCTCAACAAAGTAATTGTCTTGCCCCAAGATCTCGCGCATAGTTGCAGCGGTGCTTAGAGCTTTGTCGTAATTACCTGCCTGCAACCAACGATTAACTTCACCAGAAGGACAGCCAGTTGTACCGATAATTCCCTTGCCGTGTTTCTCTAGTAACTCGGCATCAAATCTTGGTTGATAGTAATAGCCTTCCAGGCTGGCTTTGCTGGAAAGCCGAAACAAGTTATGTAATCCAACGTTGTTTTCGGCCCAAAGTGTCATGTGGGTGTAGTTGTATCGGCCACGACCGGCACCATCTAGTGAAGTGTCATCAACTGCTGGGGTTCCAAAATCAAATGGTGCGCGTAGTGCACGACCTTGTGGCGCAAAATATCCTTCGATGCCAATGATTGGTTTTACATTTGTGGATTGTGCTTTTTTCCAGAATTCAAACGCGCCATATAAATTGCCATGATCCGTCATTGCAATGGCAGGCATACCCAGTTCTTCAGCTTTAGAGAAAAGGTCGCCCAGGCGAGCGGCGCCATCCAGCATTGAATACTCGGTGTGCACATGAAGGTGCACGAACGAGTCATTGCTCACAGGATTAGTTCCTTTTATTCAGAGGGTAAGTACGCGAGAGGAAGGACGCTCCCCTAGGTTACCTGCGACCTGTGACAAGAAAGTGCAGTGGGGCTAAGACACTTTTTCGTGGCTGAACCTATGGCCAAGTGCCCAGAACTTTGCTATAGGTTACGAGCCAGTTCTAAGGACTTGGCTAAATCTGGGGCGTATTCGGAGTGGAAAGTAACCCGCTCACCCGTCACTGGGTGTTCAAAACCTAATCGGACGGCATGCAGCCATTGCCTGTCGAGTTTGAGTTTGGCTGCCACTGTTGGGTCTGCGCCATATGTAAGGTCGCCACAGCATGGGTGTCTCAGCCCTGACATGTGAACTCTAATTTGATGAGTTCGACCGGTTTCCAGATGCACCTCTAGCAACGAGGCATAAGCAAACGATTCCAAAGTGTCGTAATGGGTAATGCTTGGTCGGCCACCACTCATAATCGCAAATCGATAAGAAGATGACGGATGGCGATCGATCGGTGCATCGATAGTTCCATTAATCGGATCAAGTCGGCCCTGAATCAAAGTGTGGTAAATCTTGTCAACAGTTCTATCTCGGAATTGGTCTTTGATGCTCACGTAGGCGCGCTCAGACTTTGTAACAACCATCAAGCCACTAGTGCCGACATCTAATCGATGCACAATGCCTTTACGTTCAGATGGACCAAAGGAAGTAAGGACAGTTCCCATTGCAGTGAGGGACCCGGTAACCGTTGGCCCAGACCAACCTTGACTTGGATGTGCTGCCACACCAGCTGGCTTATCTATAACAACGAATGAATCGTCTTCAAACACAACTGGTAGCTCAACGGTTGGTTCCGCTTCGTACATATCTGGGTCAGGTAGATCTACTTCGACTACATCACCGAAAGCTAAGCGGGCACTTTTTTGAGCGACTTTGCCGTTGAGAGTCACCCGCTTTTCTTCGAGTAACGTGACACAGGTTGCGCGTGATTCACCCGTTAAACGCGCAAGTGCGACGTCGCAGCGTTCGCCTTCAAGCGATTCATCAATCGGCCAGGTACGAATCATTTCTGATCCAACTCTGGCAAAGCATTTGGCGTTTGGTAATCGACACCGCGCAGTGACAAAATGACCATCGCAATTGCTGACAGAACTACCGCGCTGTCACTGATGTTAAACATCGGATAATTCGGAACTGAGATGAAATCCACAACATGTCCATGGAACCTCTCTGGACTTCGAAATATTCGATCAATCAAATTACCAATCGCCCCACCAAGTAGACCACCTAGTGCAATTGCCCATGGCTTGTTTGTAACCGATTTAGAAACATAAAGAATTGCAATACTGACTGCAATCGCTATCAGCGTGAATACCCAAGTGAAATTGGTTCCAAATGAAAACGCTGCACCGGGATTTCTCACAAATGAGAATTTAAGTAGTTCACCAATTACTTTGATATCAGACTGATTTTCAAGTCTGGCAACTGCCCAGGCTTTAGTCGCTAAATCGACCAAGATGACAATCAGTGCAGTTATTAAAAGTTGGCGACGATACACGACGTTAGGAACGGTCTTCACGCTCGCGGCAAGGCATGCACATTGTTGCTCTTGGGTTAGCTTCCTGTAGGCGAAGCTTTCCAATCTGCTTTCCACAGTTCTCGCATGCACCGTAAGTGCCAGCTTCAATTCGTTCTAATGCGCGATTTGTTTGATCAAGCAAATCTTTCTTATTCGAAAGAATAGAAATTTCGTGCTCGCGCTCGAAAGTCTTTGTTCCAGCATCAGCTTGATCGTCGCCAGCGCCTTCGCCGCTTTCCATAATCAAGGCATGGAAACTTTCTTCGGCTTGAGCAATTTCAACTTTAAGTTCTTCAGCTTCAGAGGTAAGCATTTTGCGCACTGCATTTAATTCAGTCTTGGTCCAGTTGGATTCATCTTCCTGAACTACTGGATGCTTAGGCGCAGCTTTCTTACCTGGAACTGCTTTGCGAACTGACGGTAGTCCAACTGAACCAATTGGATTAATTACTTGTACCGGCGGACCAGCAAGTGCGGCAGCGGCGGCAGCTTCAGCTTTTGCAATTGCTGCAAGTTGGGCCTTAGTCACTTTTGGTACCTTAACTACTGCTGGCTTTGGCTCGGCAACTTTCTTAGCAGGCTTAACTGGAGCAACTTTCTTAGCAACTGGCTTCTTGGTGGCTTTGGCTGGAGCTTTCTTAGCTGGTGCTTTCTTAGCAGGAGCCTTCTTTGCTGGTGCCTTCTTTGCTGGTACCTTCTTTGCTGGTGCTTTTTTTGAAGCAGCTTTCTTAACCGTTGGGGCTTTCTTGGCAGGGGCTTTCTTGGCAGGGGCCTTCTTGGCCGCACTTGCCTTAGTAGTTGCCTTCTTAGCTGGTTTCGCAGCCATGGTATTCCCCTTTAGTTAAGCCTTAAGTTTTATCGACTAAGTCACTAGACTCTACCGACTCCGGTACATAATGCCCGCTGTAAGGTACGGTAAAACACGATTTAGTGCAATTTGGCCCGAGTTTTCGGGACTTCTAAGGGCTTCGAAATACATCAAGCTGAAGCATCGCGCCGAATTTGGGGTCACATCCGGGCCCGCTAAACCTTTACAAAATGGGAAAAATGAGGGTTTGCCAGTAACCTTTGTTATTAGTCGGCAAAACGATGATGAAGACACATTGCGCAGCCAACAGCACCAAAGCAGCGATTTGGGGACGGTGTAAGCCCAAAAAGGTGATGTTTGCGCAGTATCACTTCTGAGTTGGCTCGAAGAAAAGTAATTCCGTGGGAAATACTCCAGGGATATTGCCCAGTAGAACGAGTCAGCTGACTGAAACTTAAGTGGATTTTGCGTCGCAACGGCAAAGTCAACAAGGGTGGTACCGCGGGAATGGCCTAAAAATCACCTCGTCCCTTGAAATCAAAGTCACCAATCGGTGGCCTTGATTATTGACTGCAAGCGACGAGGAAAACTGATGGCATACCGCGATGTACCCGCGAAGATTGATCTTCCAGCGATGGAGCACGATGTTCTCTCGTTTTGGAAAGACAATGACATCTTTCACAAATCTATGGCGCGCACAAGCGAGGGTCCACGTTGGGTTTTTTACGAAGGACCTCCTACTGCCAACGGA
Source organism: Candidatus Nanopelagicales bacterium (assembly GCA_023257525.1). Taxonomy (GTDB): domain Bacteria; phylum Actinomycetota; class Actinomycetes; order S36-B12; family UBA5976; genus UBA5976. The sequence goes on along the minus strand of JALRCB010000014.1, from coordinate 2,142 downwards.
ATGCCAGGAACTCATCACGTAGAAGCCCGAGTATTCAAAGACATCTTCCCGCGCTATCGCACCATGAAGGGTTTCAACGTTCCACGTAAGGCTGGATGGGATTGCCATGGACTTCCGGTTGAACTTGCAGTTGAAAAAGAATTAGGTTTCACCGGAAAGCAAGACATCGAAAAGTACGGCATTGCTGAGTTCAACGCGCGATGCAAAGAATCCGTGCTTCGTCACGTAGATGAATTTGAAAGCATGACTTCGCGCATGGGCTACTGGGTTGATATGGATCAGGCCTACTGGACTATGGATGAGAAATACATCGACAGTGTTTGGTGGAGTCTGAAGCGGATTTTTGATAAAGGTCTTCTTGTACAAGATCATCGGGTTTCGCCATATTGCCCGCGTTGTGGCACTGGGTTATCAGATCATGAGTTAGCTCAAGGTTATGAAGATGTAGTTGATGCTTCGGTTTACGTGCGATTCCCGATTACAACTGGTGCTTTGCCTGAGAAATATTCGGGCATCTCACTACTGGTCTGGACTACTACCCCGTGGACTTTGATTTCCAATACTGCTGCGGCAGTAAATGCCAAAGTTGATTACGTTGTAGCGCAAACCGCTGATGGTGAGTACCTGATTGTTGCGGATGCTTTGCGCGAAAAGGTTCTTGGCGAAGATTCAAAAGTTTTGGAAACCATTGTGGGCCGCGACTTAGAAGGCACTGGATACCAGCGACCATTTGACTGGGTAACTTTCCCAGAAACTGATGCTCCAGTACATACTGTCTTGCTTGCAGACTTTGTCACAACTGAAGATGGCACCGGAGTTGTTCATGAGGCGCCAGCTTTCGGCGCCGAGGATCTTGCGCTTTGTCGTTCATATGGTCTGCCGGTTGTAAATCCAGTATTGCCAAATGGAACTTTTGAATCTGACATTCCGGAAGTTGCTGGGGTGTTTTTTAAGGCTGCCGATCCTCGACTAGTTGAACTGCTAGAAGAAAAAGGTCTGCTATTCCGGCACTTACCGTACGAACACTCCTACCCACATTGCTGGAGATGTCACACTGCGTTGATCTATTACGCACAACCGTCTTGGTACATCAAAACCACTGACATTAAGGATCAGTTGCTAGCCCAGAACGAAAAAACTAATTGGTTCCCAGAAACGATTAAGAATGGTCGATTTGGTGACTGGCTCAATAACAATGTTGACTGGGCACTTTCCCGCAATCGCTACTGGGGCACTCCGCTACCAATCTGGCGCTGCGAAGAAAACCATTTAACTTGCATTGGTGGCCGCGCTGAACTTGCGGCCCTTGCTGGAGATGAAACATTAACTGTTGATCCGCATCGACCATTCGTTGATGACATAACTTTTGCTTGCCCAGAGTGCAATGGCACTGCAACTAGAGTTCCAGAAGTTATTGACTGCTGGTATGACTCAGGTGCGATGCCATTTGCGCAGTGGGGTTACCCAGAAAACAATAAGGAAACCTTCGAAGCTAGCTACCCAGCTGATTTCATCTGTGAAGCAATTGACCAAACTCGTGGTTGGTTCTACACCTTGATGGCAATTGGAACTTTAGTGTTCGAGGAATCATCCTACGAAAACGTGCTTTGCCTCGGTCACATTCTTGATGAAGATGGTCGCAAAATGTCCAAACACCTAGGCAATGTCCTAGAGCCAATGGCACTTATGGATCAACACGGCGCAGATGCGGTTCGTTGGTTTATGTTGGCAGCGGGTTCTCCATGGGCCGCACGCAGAGTTGGTCATGATGCGATTCAAGAAGTAATCCGTAAGACGCTGCTAACTTATTGGAACACCATTTCATTTATGTCGCTATATGCGCGCGCTTCCAATTTCGATTTATCACAATCCCCAACTCAAGTTAGTCGTCCAATTATGGATCGTTGGATTCTTTCGGAATTGCAATTACTTGTTAAAGAAGTTGATTTAGCTTATGCCGACTTTGATTCTCAAACAGCTGGACGATTAATCGCCACATTCATTGATGATCTTTCAAATTGGTACGTCCGACGTAGCCGTCGTCGCTTCTGGGATGGCGACCCTGCTGCCTTAGCAACCTCAATGCATTTATTTAATAAGGCCTTGCCAGCACCTGTACCTTGAGCCGAGGGAAGTACATAC
>JALRCB010000149.1 GCA_023257525.1 Candidatus Nanopelagicales bacterium | reverse complement strand
GACGCAACAAGTGCGCAAGTAGCAAGCGTGGTTCAACATCAACAGTGCGATCGTCGCCGTTCACTTTGATAGTTACGCGCCGAGTTGGCACACCTTCTCCTGGTGCTGCCTGTACTTCGTCATAAAGGCTTGTCATTGTTATGCCGCTTTCTGTGATGTGTTTAGAAGTCCAGTAAGAATTCGCTCTACGAATGTCTTAACAATCTGGCGCTTGTAGTCGGCAGATCCCCGATGATCTGTACGTGGTTCTGCAACAGCAGCAACTGCTGCTGCAACTGAAGCGATGTTTTCAGCGGTTAGCTTCTTGCCAATAAGTGCTGAAGCTGCCTCGTTTGCATTGATGGTTCGACCGCCAACACCTGCAAGAGCAATACCGGCGTAAGCAACAGTGTCGCCTTGCATGTCTAGTGTTACTGCAACAGATGCAGTTGCGAAGTCACCGACGCGACGCTCAAGCTTTAGATAGTTGCCAACACGAACACCCTTTGGTGCTGGGATAACTGCTTCAACTGCAATCTCGTTGAATGCAAGTGTGTTTTGGAATGGACCAATTACAAAGTCAGCGATTGGAATGTCGCGCTTACCCTTTGGACCTTGGGCAACAATATGGCCACCCAATGCAGTCATTGTGGCGGCCCAGTCTCCTTGTGGATCTGCGTGACACACAGAGCCCACAAAAGTTCCACGAGTGCGAACAATTGGATCGGCAACAAGTGGAGCTGCTGCTGCAATTGTTGGTATGGCTTTGGCGATAGCAGGGTTGTCTTCAAGTTCTTCGTGACGACACAATGCGCCAATACGAACAGTGCCATCAGCCTCGACACGGTTGTAATGAAGATCTTCGATGCCATTGATGTCAATGATCATTTCTGGGGCTGCGAAGCGCAGGCGCATCATCGGCACCAAACTTTGGCCACCTGCTAATACCTTTGCTTCACCACCATGTGCGTCAAGAAGCGCTACGGCCTCTTCAACTGTCTTTGGTGATTCATATCCAAAGCGGGAGGGATACATTTATTTCCTTTCGGTGACTTGAGTTAAGTCAGAGAGTTTTAAAGCTTAAGAATTTACTTATTGTCGCGAACTGCTACAGGCATATCGCTTGCATCAGGATCAGGGCGCACATCTTGGTGTGGTGGCCATGGACCTTGAACTGGTTGGCTGGCAACTTTTAAGAACTCAGTGATCTGTGGCCAGGCCCAGATAGTTGGGCTCTTGCCGGTCTTTGGTGCATTTTCGATCAATGCATAAAAACGCGGATTGCCGCGTTCTTGACCTGTGGATTCAATTGCCATTTCTGGGCTCCCCTATTCATTCCAATGAAGGTTTGGGCTTGAACTTAACACCCTCAATGGTCACTCGCAATAGGAAAAGGGAAATAGTTATGTGTCGAAATTGTTGGAAAATCTCACCATTTGGCGGGTGCAGGGATATCGCTAGTTTTTCTTTAGTTCCGCTATTGCTTGTGCCAGCACTGAGATAGCAATCTCGACCGGCGATGAGGCAGAAATGTCTACTCCTGCTGGGCCAAACACTCGAGATAGGTCCGTTACATCCTGATAAGCCAGCCAGTCAGCTCGATCTTGCTGCATCTTCATAGACCCCAAAGCGCCGATATATCCAGCATTGCCCTCAAGGGCTGCCCCTAGGTTTCGGCTAGACATTTCAACTTCGTGGCCCATGATCACGGCCGCATCAAGAGGTGAAAGTGAAGCCAGTAGCCCAATCGCCAGATCGTTACGCATCATTACCGTGACATTCCAGCCAAGTGTAGTTCCCAGGTCAGCAATCGCATCAGCAATTGGACCCTGTCCGGCAACAACTAATCGAGTGACCGGGAATAGCACGGATATGACTCGATCTGGATGGATTTCATAAGCGGTAGCGCCTTTTGCGAATAGTTCCGCGGTTTGGGCATCGGCTGTGCCAATTGATGACTCGTCAAAAACATCAACTCGAGTTACCTCATCTTGATCCAAATGAGCCACGATCGCGATGGGAACTCGATCGATCATGGCTGGCCAAGTGTCAGGGTCGAAATGATCTGCTGGGACAACTAAGAATTGGGCCTTGGTCCCAGTTGGGATTCCCGAGATGGTGGCTTCGAACTCATTTACCTGGATGTTAAGCAATCGACCAGTTGGTAGCTTGCGATTGGAGTGATCCGACATCGCACCATCAAATGCGCCATCAAAGATTTTGCCGATGCGGCCGCCGCCAGGGGTTAGTGCCAAAGCGTGCACACCATAATTTGGCGAAACTAACCAAGCAATCTCGGCGCGAGTCTTTGAGCGAACGCAAGCGTTAACACTTAGGGCGATGTCATACATGGTGAAAGTA
>JALRCB010000148.1 GCA_023257525.1 Candidatus Nanopelagicales bacterium | reverse complement strand
CATTAGCAATGCGTTGGTTAGTTGATGCGGCTGCAAAACGTTCTGAAAAATCTATGGCTTTACGTTTAGCAGGTGAATTGCTAGACGCGGCTGATGGTAAAGGTAATGCACTGAAAAAACGTGACGAAGTTCACCGTATGGCTGACGCAAACAAAGCGTTCTCACACTATCGTTTCTAATTGATACTGATTGCTATCACCTAGATAGCAATTAGCTTATAATAAAATAGATGATATTGGGTGACTTGAAGTTTGCAAATTTAGCCCAATATTGCATATTGAAAAAGAAGCTTGTCATGCGTTTGTCATGGCAAGCTCTTATCATACAGCACTTATGTCAAGAGTAAGGCTTTCTTTTATCTAGTTGGTTGTCGATCTTTCAATCAAACGTTAAAACTAATTATTATTCATTTTAAGACATAACTGTTTATTGATAATGGAATAATTTTAATCTTTAGTCCTTAGGAATTAACTATGGCACGTACAACACCATTGAATCGCTACCGTAATATCGGTATCTCTGCACATATTGATGCGGGTAAAACGACAACAACTGAACGTATTTTGTTTTATACAGGTAAAAACCATAAGCTAGGTGAAGTGCATGAAGGTGCTGCTACCATGGACTGGATGGAACAAGAGCAAGAGCGTGGCATCACGATCACTTCTGCTGCCACCACATGTACTTGGAAAGATCACACGATCAACATCATTGACACACCAGGTCACGTTGACTTCACTGTTGAAGTAGAGCGTTCACTTCGTGTTCTTGACGGCGCAGTAGCAGTATTCGATGGCGTTGCTGGTGTTGAACCACAATCCGAAACCGTATGGCGTCAGGCAAACAAGTACAGCGTTCCGCGTATTTGTTTCGTAAACAAGCTTGACCGCACTGGAGCAGATTTCTTCATGTGCGTAGGCATGATCAAGGATCGTCTAGGTGCTAACCCACTTATCCTTCAGCTTCCAATTGGTGCTGAAGGTGACTTCATTGGTCTAGTTGATTTGATTCGAATGCAGGCCATGGTTTGGCGCGGCGAAACTGCAATCGGTGAAGACTACGTACTTGAACCAATTCCAGCTGATCTACAAGCGCAGGCTGACGAATACCGTCAGGCAATGCTAGAAACCATCGCTGAAAATGATGAAGCATTCATGGAGAAGTTCTTCGAAGATGCAGACTCAATTACTGAAGATGAAATCCACGCTGCTATCCGTCGCGTAACACTTGCTGGTGGCGCTGTTCCAATTGTTACTGGTACTGCATTTAAGAACAAGGGCGTTCAGCCAATGCTTGACGCAGTTATCCGTTACCTTCCTTCACCACTAGACGTTGAAGGCGTAACTGGTCACAAGCCAAACAAGCCAGAAGAAGAAATACTTCGCACTCCAAGCGATAGCGAGCCACTTGCTGCACTTGCATTCAAAATTGCAACTGATCCACACCTTGGCAAGCTAACTTACGTTCGTGTTTACGCCGGACGTCTAGAAGCTGGCTCCCAGGTTCTTAACTCAGTTAAGGAACGCAAGGAGCGCATCGGAAAGATTTACCAGATGCACGCCAACAAGCGCGAAGAGCGTGACAATGTTGGTGCGGGAATGATCGTTGCTGTTATGGGTCTTAAGGACACAACAACAGGTGAGACTCTCTGTGACCCAGCAAAGCCAGTAGTTCTCGAGTCAATGGACTTCCCAGCACCAGTTATCTCTGTTGCTATTGAGCCAAAGACCAAGGGTGACCAAGAGAAGCTTGGCGTTGCGATTCAGCGTCTATCTGAAGAAGATCCAACTTTCCACGTACAAACTGATGAAGAGACAGGCCAGACAATCATCGCTGGTATGGGTGAGCTTCACCTTGACATCCTCGTTGACCGTATGCGTCGCGAGTTCAAGGTTGAGGCAAACGTTGGTAAGCCACAGGTTGCTTACCGCGAGACCATCACTAAGAACGTTGATCGCATCGATTACACCCACAAGAAGCAAACAGGTGGATCCGGTCAGTTCGCAAAGGTTCAAATTGCGATTGCTCCAAACAAGCCAATCGATGGCGACGAAAACGCCAAGGGCGGATACGAATTCATTAACAAGATCACTGGTGGACGCATTCCTCGCGAATACATTCCGTCAGTTGATGCTGGTTGCCAAGATGCAATGGAAAATGGCGTGCTAGCTGGTTACCCAATGGTTGATGTTCAAGTAACACTTCTTGACGGTGCTTACCACGACGTTGACTCTTCCGAACTTGCATTCAAACTTGCTGGTACTCAAGCATTCAAGGAAGGCGTTCGTAGCGCTGGTCCAGTGATTCTTGAACCACTTATGAGCGTCGAAGTAACAACCCCTGAAGACTTCATGGGTGATGTCATCGGC
>JALRCB010000147.1 GCA_023257525.1 Candidatus Nanopelagicales bacterium | reverse complement strand
GATTTAAAGCGTGCTTTATAACCACTGTAATCATCACAGACTAGATAACCCTGCCAGCCTTTCAAGAACTCTGCAGCATGCTGGCCTGAACGGCTATCTTGAAAGTCATAGATCACCGCCTGAACTGGATTGTACTGTGTAGTGGCATAGGCCCAGACATAACCTTTCTTCGGTTTTTTATCATTCTCACCCATCCGCATGATGGTGACCGGTGTTTCATCTGCATGCAGCACCTGCTGTTGTAGTACCACCTCTTTTAAGGCATTGGCCAGAGGTTCCAGTTCTACACCGCAGCGACCTATCCAGTCAGATAAAGTTGATCTGGAAAGATCAACACCTGCGCGTAGAAAGATTTGACGTTGACGATATAGCGGTAAATGATCAGCGTATTTGGAAACCAGCACATGGCTGAGCAATTCAGGTGTAGCGATTCCTTTATCAATAACATACGCAGGCATCGCTTGTTGAGTCAGGATGTCACACTGATCACAGACCCATTTACCACGGATATGTTGTTCCTTATAGAACTGTGCCGGCCTGAAATTTAGTTTTTCACTGATATCTTCGCCGATACGACGCGGGAATAACCAACTTGAATCGACCTGCTTTTTGGCGCGTACCTGGAAACTCGTTGTCGGCTCACCACCTAAGAATACCTAGAAATATTGGACTTTTTGTATTTACATCTAGGCTAGGTGAAGTTATGAACAACTCATCGCCACAGGCAATCGCAACCGGGGCAGTAACTTCTGCTTTGAGTCAGATGCCTGACGTGATGGAACTAGCCCAACTGTTTAATTCGGCAGGGTTTGAGTTTGCCATTGTGGGTGGACCAGTTCGTGACTTGATTCTGAATCGAGAAATTAATGATTTGGATTTCACAACAAATGCAAAACCTGAACAAATCCTGAACTTAGTTACACCATGGGCTGACACAGTTTGGGATATTGGCATTGCGTTTGGCACCATTGGCGCCCGCCGTAAAGATTTCCAAGTAGAAATTACAACTTATCGCTCAGAAATCTATAACGAGGAAAGTCGTAAACCTGAAGTAACTTTTGGAACTTCGTTAGACGATGACTTGATTCGACGTGACTTCACAATCAATGCGATGGCCGTGAGATTGCCCGAACTCACATTTGTCGATCCGTTTGGTGGTGTTGATGACTTAAGCAAAAGAGTTATTCGCACGCCTCGTGAACCAGAGTTGTCTTTTTCCGATGACCCATTACGCATGATGCGTGCAGCTCGATTTGCAAGTCAGTTAGGTTTCACCCCTGTCGTTGACGTTCTCTTAGCAGCAACTGAAATGTCGGAGCGGATAAAGATTGTTTCAGCTGAAAGAGTGCGTGATGAATTCAGCAAATTGATTATGGGAGCTCAGCCCACACTAGGTCTTGAAATTCTAGAAGGCACAAAACTTGCGGAGCATGTGATCCCAGAGTTACCTGCGCTGCAACTTGAAATTGATGAGCACCATAAACACAAAGACGTTTATGAACACAGTCTGATAGTTCTGCAACAGGCAATTGATTTGGAAACTTCACATGAACCAAACTGCGAACCAGATTTAGTTCTGCGCTTAGCTGCACTGCTTCACGATATCGGCAAGCCGAAAACTCGTCGCTTTGAATCAGGTGGAGGCGTTAGTTTTCATCACCATGAAGTTGTTGGCGCAAAAATCGCACGCAAGCGATTGACAGCATTGCGTTATCCTGGCGATGTAATTGATTCAGTATGCAAACTTACAGAATTACATTTGCGGTTTCACGGCTATGGCCAAGGGCAATGGACTGATTCTGCAGTTAGACGTTATGTAAGAGATGCCGGTGAGGAATTAAATCGTTTACACAAGTTGACTCGAGCGGATTGCACTACGAGAAATCCGCGACGCGCTGCAATACTTTCAGCCACTTATGACGACCTAGAAGAGCGAATCGCAACCTTGGCGCAGCAAGAGGAATTGAATTCGATCCGACCAGATCTAGACGGTAATGACATTATGCAAATTCTGAACGTGCCGTCCGGGCCAATGGTCGGTAAGGCCTACAACCACTTACTAAATGTTCGCTTAGATGAAGGTCCGTTAACTCGAGAACAAGCAATTGAGCGACTTACTGCCTGGTGGAACGCACAATCTAAAAACGGCTAGTTGTTGGCGCGGTACTTGCGAAGTAAGAAGATTGCTAAGCCTGCGCTACAACTGAGTAACACTTCAGAGTAAGCAGGAACTAATAAAACATCATCATAAGTTAAACCTTCGGGAGCAAATTTGTTTGCTAAAAGTGTTGATGCCATAAGAATGAATTTTCGGTGTTAAAATTCGGGCAAATATACTCAAATTTTTCTGTTAAAAAAAAGAGATTTTAGGTAGTGATTTATAGGAACACGGATGG
>JALRCB010000146.1 GCA_023257525.1 Candidatus Nanopelagicales bacterium | reverse complement strand
CGTCATACTTTCCACCAAGTGGCTGGGAATCTAAATGCGAACCAACCAGAATTGTCTTTGCACTGGAATCAGTTCCAGCCCGGCGCATAAAAGTATTTCCCAATGCATCAATACGAATTGAGCAACCAAGTTCGCGGGCTGCTGCAACTACGTAATCGCGCGCCTGACCATCTTCTTTAGATGCGGCTAGGCGATGCAAGCCACCAGCAGGTGTTGCACCGAAGACAGAAATTTCATCCAGAGATTTCCAAAGTCGAGCGGAATTGATTTGAGGAGTGGTCATGCCTGAGCTTTGCGCACGTAATGGAAATCGCAATGCGAGTCGCCACCCATGATGGTTTTAGTGCGAGTGATCTCAATTGTTGGATCGTAACCAACTATGAATTCAAAATCGCGGGTACAGGAAAGCAGGTTTCCAATTTCAGCCAAGCCCATTTCTTGATACATCTCGGCATAAGCACAGCGTTTTACTTCGTAGGTATAAACCTCTTCGGATTCTTCAATTACATCGGTTACTAGTGCGTCATCCTTTTTCCAAAGGTCTTGAATGGCAATAAAGGTTAATAGGTTTGCGCCATTTGGTTCATTGGCAGCAAATCGAGCGCCAGCCTTATGCGCGTCTTCAGTAATCGCTTCCCGAATAATGTCGGATGCTCGTTCCTGGCCTAACTCACGCTTCATGATCTGGTAAATAGGAGAAATGATGTTTGCCTCGATCCGGCGGCGCTGCAAAATGCCCAGCTGGTCGTCTTGGTCTTGCACTGAGACGCTCAAATTTTCCGCTGATGTTGCCATGTGATTCTCCCGATTTCCTAAGGTTTTAATAATCGTAGTATTCATGCGGATATTCGGAGTGCCAAGATTTAGCAGTTAGCCCCTCGAAACGGACGATCCTTAAGCCAGTTGGGCTCAATTTCCCTGTAACGGCAGGTATTCGATACGCTAACGGGGCGCAGAAATGCGTTTCTAGAAGAAAAGACTGGCCCCCTTGGCACAGTGGTAGCGCACTTCCTTGGTAAGGAAGAGGTCGTCAGTTCGATTCTGACAGGGGGCTCGAAGACCGTGTTTACGCACGGTTTTAAGCCGGGGTAGCTCAGCTTGGTAGAGCAAGCGGCTCATAATCGCTGTGTCGCCGGTTCAAGTCCGGCCCTCGGTACGTAAAGGCAAGACCAGTTACACACCACGTGTAGCTGCTCAAACGAAAGGCAAGACCATGGCACGTAACGACGTTCGTCCAAAGATCACTTTGGCATGCGAAGACTGCAAAGACCGCAACTACATCTCACGCAAGAATCGTCGTAACGATCCTGACCGCCTAGAGATCAAGAAGCATTGCCCTAAGTGCAACAAGCACACCCTTCACAAGGAAACTCGTTAATTAATTAACGCTTGTTAATTGTTTAGGGGAATCCCATGGGAATGAACCACGACATGATCGGTCATGTCTATCCACCTTCAAAGCCTTACTTGGTGACTTCAGAAAACATCTCTGCATTCGTCAAGGCACTTGGTGATACCAATCCTGCATATGCAGACGGAACTGTTGCGCCACCAACATTCCCAATCGTGGTGACTATGAATGCTATGGATACTGCTTTCCATGATCCTGCTTTGCAATTGGACTATTCACGTCTTGTGCATAGTGATCAAAAGTTTGAATACCTTCGCCCGATTCGCGTGGGCGATGAACTAACAGTCGCTGCTTCAGTAGAAGAAATTAAGCCGCTCGGCACAAACGAAATCGCAACCTTTAAAACTGATGTTTTCTCTGGTGACGAACTTGTTGTTACCGGCTGGTCCAAAATCGTTGTACGAGGGCCAGAAGCATGACAATTAAACTCTCCGATGTTTCGATCGGCATGGAACTTCCAGCATTAGATTTAGCATTTACCCGAGCTGACTTAATCGCTTACGCAAATGCTTCCGGTGACCAAAATCCAATTCACCAGGATGAAGAATTTGCTAAATCTGTTGGACTCCCAGATGTAATTGCCCACGGCATGTTAACTATGGGCCGTGCGATTCAGGTTGTGACCAATTGGGTTGGCGATCCAACTGCAGTAATCGACTACTCAGTTCGAATGACTCGTCCGGTTATTGTTCCAAATACTGCTGAAGGCTCAGTCGTTAGCTTCACTGGAAAAGTTGCCCAGATTAATGACGATGGCACCGTTCAAATTGATCTTGGCGCCGTCTTTGGTGAAACCAAAGTCTTAGGTCTAGCAAAAGCAACTGTGCGACTAGCACAATAGGAACATGATGCGCAGTCTTGCGGAACTGACTACTTTGCGCGTGGGTGGCACGCCGAACTCGTTAGTCGTTGCCACCTCTGAATCAGAAATCATCGAAGCCGTCTCAGCAAATCCCAATGCCTTGATCCTTGGCGGCGGTAGCAACATCATCG
>JALRCB010000145.1 GCA_023257525.1 Candidatus Nanopelagicales bacterium | reverse complement strand
TTGCGGTGATGAAAAGGCCAGAAGATTTTGCCATACGACCCACAGACTCTTTTGCTTCTGCTTGAGCAAGTTCAATATGACTGTTAACTAGCGACGTTAAATCATCTTTAATTGAATTAATTATAGATGCGAAGCTCGCATCTTTTTCAGGACTCATAGTTATATCGTATTACAGGCTAGGCCCCTAAAAAATCTATTGTTCTATTCGGTTTTATAGCGGCCAATCAAAACAGAACGTATCGAGATAGCTAATACCGAAACAATGATGGCAACCAAATTAGTAAATATGATTGCAAATTTGCTGGTTGCCAGCATTTCGATATCAGATCCAAATGTTACTTCAGCAATTAGTAGTGCAACTGTGAATCCGATGCTGGCGAGAGTACCAACAACAACAACGTCCCACCATGACAGCGCAGGATTTAGTGTGCCACTAGTAAATCTGGAAACTAGAAAAGCACCTAAAGTGACACCGATCGGTTGACCAATAATTAATCCACACATGACGCCCATAGTCAGTGGATCTGAAATCGCCTCCGCCAAAGTAGTACCAAGTACATTGACTCCAGCCGCTAGGAAAGCAAAAATCGGAACTGCAAACCCAGCACTAAACGGACGAAGGGTTAGTTCCGCTTTGTCGCAAGGTGAGATTATTTCGCTTTCGGTTTTTCGAACTCGCATCAAAAGTCCCAACGCAACGCCCGCTATCGTCGCATGGATACCACTTCTAAACATTGCATACCAAGCCAGTAGTGCCAATGGAACAAAAATGTATGCAGAAGTGATTTTTCTATTTTGTAGAAGCCCAAACAGAGTCAGTAATGACACAGCTGATACAAACCAATTTAGATGAAATCCATGACCATAAAAAATAGCGATGACCATAATCGCACCTAAGTCATTTACTACTGCCAGAGTCAACAGAAACGAACGTAATTCAATGGGCAGTCGTTGACCTGCGATTGCTAGTACTGCCAATGCAAAAGCTACGTCGGTAGAAATTGGTAATCCCCAGGCCGCTTGAGCTGGGGTGTTGAAATTGAAAGCCAAGAAGATTGCAGCTGCAACGAGCATTCCGCCTAGTGCAGCGCCAATTGGTACCGCAGCAATTCGTGGATTTGAAAGTGTTCCAAGAACGAACTCATGTTTTAGTTCGCAGCCAATCACAAAGAAGAAAATTGCCAACAAAAAGTCAGATGCCCAAGTACCCAGTGACAAATTGAGTCCGAGCGACTCTGGGCCAACTTCAAAACTAACAAGTGATTCGTAAGAGGATGCCCAATTGGAGTTTGCCCAAACAAGTGCAAATACTGCTGCAGCCATCAAAAGTAGACCGCCAACTGTTTCGTTTTTCAACGTTCGAGATAGCCAGCGCTGCTCACTTTCTGGAACAGGGTTGAGCACATCTACTTCATGAACCATATATTCGACTTTATCTTAAGAAATTAGTCATCATCGCTTGATGAGTTACTCAATCCATCACTAATTAGATTCATAATCGTTGGATCTGCAAGTGTTGTTACATCACCAAGTGTTCTATTCTCAGCAACGTCCCGGAGCAGGCGGCGCATGATTTTGCCAGACCGAGTCTTTGGCAATTCAGCAACGATCAAAATTTGCCGAGGCCGTGCGATGGCGCCAATCTCTTTAGCGACATGAGCCCGTAAAGCTTGCGCAACGCCAGGACCGTCTTCGGAACCCGCTCGCAAAATTACAAACGCCACAATTCCTTGTCCGGTTGTTTCATCGTTAGCACCGACAACCGCAGCTTCGGCAACCGTTGGATGTGAAACTAATGCAGACTCAACTTCGGTTGTTGAGATGCGATGTCCAGAAACATTCATGACATCGTCAACCCGACCAAGTAACCAAATCGCTCCGTCGTTATCCCACTTCGCGCCATCGCCTGCGAAGTACTGCGACTTAAAGCGTGACCAATACGTTTCTTTGTAGCGATCCATGTCGCCCCAAATGCCACGCAACATTGCAGGCCAAGGCTGGGTTAATACTAAGTACCCGCCACTGCCGTGACCGACAGCAACACCAGCATCATCAAGAATTTCAGCCGAGATTCCTGGAATTGGTCCCATTGCAGAACCTGGCTTAGTTCCGGTTACACCTGGCAGTGGACTGATCATGATTCCACCAGTTTCGGTTTGCCACCAAGTGTCAACGATTGGGCAATTGTTTGCGCCAATAACTTCGCGGTACCACATCCAAGCTTCTGGATTGATTGGCTCGCCAACGCTTCCTAGTAATCGAAGGCTGGAAAGATCGTGTGCTTGTGGGAATTCGTCCCCCCACTTCATAAAGGTGCGAATCGCGGTTGGCGCTGTGTAAAGAATTGTTACGCCGTACTTAGCAACGATCTCCCACCAACGACCTTTATGTGGAGTGTCTGGGGTGC
>JALRCB010000144.1 GCA_023257525.1 Candidatus Nanopelagicales bacterium | reverse complement strand
GCGCCACACCCAATCTGTTAAGCGATCAGAATGGCTGCTCAGTGCTGATGGATTATCAGAAATCGATGCTAGTCGTCCATTAACAGCCGTTGGAAGAATGCAAGCCAATGCACTTGTTGGTGCGCTAGCCGCTCTTGGAATTAGTGAGATCCATTCATCAGATTCTCGGCGCTGTCGCGACACTGTAGGTCCTTTTGCAACGGCTCGTAGCTTAGCTGTCACGCTTGAAAAATCAGTAAGTGAAGAGCGTCACCAGGAGCACCCAGAAAAGGTAAGGGCACGCGTAACTCAGCTAGCAGCACAATCTAATCCACTAGTTCTTTGTACGCATCGCCCAGTAATGCCAACTGTTATGGAATCTTTGACCGAAGCATTCAAGCTTGAAAACGAATTCAAGAAAGCTTTTGATCCAGCACTTACACCTGGCTCAATGGTTGTTTACCATCGCGACCTTGCAGATCTATCGAAAGTAGTGTCTGTCGAAAGACACTTACACTAACTAGATTTATCCGAATCTGCCTGAGATGTAATCTTCAGTGCGCGAGTCGCTTGGATTTGTGAAGATCTTTGAAGTCTGATCCATCTCTACCAAGTGTCCGAAACGCTGGCCAGCATCGTCAATCTTTGCACTAAAGAATGCAGTTCGATCAGATACTCGAGCTGCTTGCTGCATATTGTGGGTAACGATTACCACGGTGTAATCGTTCACAAGTTCCAGCATTAAATCTTCAATTAAAGATGTTGCGATTGGATCAAGTGACGCACAAGGCTCATCCATAAGCAAGATGTCTGGCGAAGTCGCAATTGCTCGTGCAATACAAAGACGCTGCTGTTGTCCACCGGACAGTGCGAAACCACTTTGATCGAGCTTGTCTTTAACTTCAGCCCAAAGGCCGGCTTTGTTTAGTGCGTGCTCTACTAAGTCCGCTGTTTCAGTTTTGTTCAGCTTCATTCCAGTAACACGAGGGCCGTATGCGATGTTGTCGAAAATTGATTTCGGGAATGGGTTTGGCTTCTGGAAAACCATTCCGACTCTGCGCCTTACTTCAATTGGATCAACAGTTGGGCCGTATAGGTCGTGCCCACGGTAGTCAATGCCACCGGTAACTCGTGCGCTTGGTACCAAATCATTTGTGCGATTCAAGCAGCGAAGCACTGTCGACTTACCGCAACCTGAAGGGCCAATAAAGGCAGTGATCTGGTTTGCACCGACATCAAGTGAGATGTCGCGGACGGCATGGAAGTCACCGTAGTAAACGTTTAGGTTGCGAAGCTCCATTATTGGCTGCACGATCTCGCCTCGAGAAGAGCCACCTAAGTGCATACCTCGGCTCAGACCTTGGGATTCTGATGTCATGTTTATCTCCTACCAGCGCTTCGCAAATTTGTTTCGAATGTAAATTGCTAGACCGTTCATACTCAAAAGAATCAAAAGCAGCAGCATGCTTGCAGCTGCTGCCACTTGCTTGAACTCTTCTTGTGCGGCACTAGTCCAACTAAAGATCTGGATCGGCATCGTGGTGAATCCAGCAAGCAAACCGTTTGGATCATAAGTAATGAATACCAATGCACCCAAAAGAAGGAGCGGAGCTGCTTCGCCGATAGCGCGAGAAACCGCAAGAATTGTTCCAGTTGCAATTCCAGGTATTGCAGCTGGCAAAGTTTGCTTAGTTACGGTCTGCACTTCCGTGGCACCAAGTGCCAGCGAGCCATCACGGATCTCCTGTGGCACAGCACGCAAAGCTTCTCTCGTGGTCAAAATAACTACGGGCAAAATCAAAAGGGCCAGTGCTAACGAGCCACCAATTACAACATTCTTATTCTTGAGTCCAAAAAGGGTAAGAATTCCGAGCGTCAACATGCCGTAGAGAATTGCTGGAACCGCGGCCAAGTTTTGAATATTCAATTCAATGACTTTGTTAAACCATTTAGTGCGGTCAGCAAATTCCTCTAAGTAAACAGCTGCTGCAATTCCAACTGGAATAGCCATCAGGGCGGTTACTGAAACGACAAAGAGCGAGCCAAGAATTGCAGCTCGGGCACCCGCATCCGCCGGTGTGGTGTTGTTGTAAGTGGTGAAAAGTCGAAGGTCATAGCGACCCCAGCCGTTCATAGCGGTAGTTACCAAAAGAATGATCAGGAACAGGAAAGCCACGAACAGGCTGAGCCAAAGTACACCCAAGAACACAATGGATTTAAAGTTCTTTTCATGGCTCTTGCCATCAATGTTCCAATTAGCAATCGTCGTCATTAGTAGGCCTCCCGATATCGGCGGACCAAGCGAATGCTTATGAAGTTGATAATCAAAGTAATTGTGAACAATAACAATCCAACTGCGAACAAGGTGTCGTATTCCAAAGACCCAACTCGGGAGTCACCCAGCGCAGCATTGGCAATAAAGCCAGTCATGGTTTGCGCACCTTCAAGCGGGTTACTTGAAATGTTTGGTTTGTTTCCAGCAGCCAAC
>JALRCB010000143.1 GCA_023257525.1 Candidatus Nanopelagicales bacterium | reverse complement strand
GTTGGTCCCAAGATACGAGCCGCAACTCTGCCTTGCGAATCCAAAATAATTGTTGAAGGTGTTGCCGCCGGACCTAAGTTTCCAAACACTAAAGTCAGCTGACCGTCTTTGTCTCGGATTGATGGATAAGAAACTTTGAATCTTTCGTTAAATGCTTTCGCGGCGGCAAGGCCATCACGAGTATTTAGTCCAAGGAATTCAACGCCCTGGTCTTTGAACTGCAAGTATGAATTCTCTAATTCACCCGCTTCAGATCTACATGGTCCACACCAAGATGCCCAAAGATTTATGACAACTGGTTTACCTTGCCAGCTTGCAATATCTAGCGGCGTTCCATCTAGCGTCTCGCCTGCGAGTGAAATCGGTTCGCCACGTTCTTCGGGTGCAACCAGGACGGTACTACCATCACCAGAAATGTAACCAGTGTCAGAAGTATTTGAAGTACTGCTCGCACTACATCCGGTCAGGAACGCTACGCATGCGCCTGCAAAAACTAGAGCGGCAACTTTACGCACCGGCGATCTTGCTCGCTTTCCCCAAAAGGTCGGCGCTCGGTTCGGTGTACAACACCGCTACTAAAGCATCGTCATCAAATGTCAGTGAAGTTAGGGAAGCCAAGCTGCATTGACGTTTACGCGGATCATGGGGGAAACGTCGATCTTCGAAATCAAGACGACTTATCCAAATTGGAAGTTGGTGGCTGACCAGAACTGCTTCGTGTCCACGAGCTGCATCACGAGCATCCGCAACTGCTTGTCGCATCCGAGCTGCAACAACCACATAAGGTTCACCCCAAGACGGGCGAATCGGGTTGTAGAGATGTTTCCAAGCTCGTGGTTGACGAAGTACACCGTCGCCAACTGAAACCCGTTCGCCTTCAAATACGTTGTCAGCTTCAATCAGATTTTCGTCGGTGCCAATTGTTAAACCAAGTACACCCGCAATTGGAGCCGCAGTTTGCTGGGCACGTTCTAACGGTGATGCGGTTACTACAGTCACATCACGTGAAGCCAGAGCTTGCGCAGCTCTTTCGGCCATTTCATGGCCTAGCTCTGAAAGTCGATATCCGGGCAGACGTCCATAAAGGACCTTGTCCGGGTTATGAACTTCACCGTGACGCAGTAAGTGAACCGTTGTCCGCATACTACTAATCAGATCACGTTGCGCGACGTCGTGCAGCCGAGCGCTTACGAGATGGGCGCCAGCCAACTGAGCCTGAAGTTTCAGCTTCATCGCGAAGGGCACCACCATGAACTGCCAAGGCATTTGCCAAAGCTGTGATGGTGGCATCTTCTGGAAGTACATCAACCCGTAGGCCATGCTCTTGAGCAGTCTTAGCGGTAGCAGGTCCGATGCACGCAATGATCGTTGTTGGGTGAGGCTTGCCAGCGATTCCAACCAAGTTACGAACTGTGCTACTTGAGGTGAAAATCACAGCGTCAAAGCCGCCACTCTTGATGGCTTCACGTGTCTCTACAGCTGGAGGTGCGGCGCGCACTGTGCGGAAGGCAGTTACGTCTTCAACTTCCCAGCCAAGTGCAGTCAGACCAGCAACCAAAGTGTCTGTTGCAATGTCAGCGCGCGGCAAGAAGATTCGATTAATCGGATCGTTGATCGAATCAAACTCTGGCCATTCTTCTAACAAGCTTGCTGTGGTCTGTTCCTCTTCTGGAACTAAGTCTGGACGAACACCCATTGCGATCAGTGCGTTAACAGTGTCTTCGCCGATGGCAGCAATTTTGATTCCTGAAAGTGATCTAGCATCTAAGCCATACTCTTCGAAACGTTCGCGAATTGCGCGCACTGCGTTAAGGCTGGTGAAAACCACCCATTCAAATCTTCCGGATACCAGTCCGTGAATTGCACGTTCCATTTGTTGTGGTGTGCGAGGTGGTTCAACCGACATAGTTGGAACTTCAAACGGCACTGCGCCAAATGAAATCATTTGTTCGCGTAAGTCTTCGGTTGAATCTTTAGTGCGAGGTACAAGAACGCGCCAGCCATGTAGCGGACGGTTCTCAAACCATGCAGTGCGATCGCCAACAGTTTCGCCAATGATGACAATTCCGTTGCCACTTTGCTTGGCAAGCTTGACTGCATTGGGAAGTGCCTCAAGTGTTGAGTGCAACGAACGCTGCTCAACAGTTGCGCCATCACGAACGATTGCAACTGGTGTTGAACCTTCGCGACCTGCCTTGATAAGCGCCTTGGAAACTTCAGTTACACGATCAGCAGCATTGTGAACTACCAGTGTCACAAGCGGATCAATGTGTGCTGACCAATCAACGATTGGTGAATCAGCATCGATGATGCGAACTTCACGAGTACGGCCACCAGTTAGTGAAACACCAACGTGTGCTGCAACTGCAGTTAGCGGCGATACGCCAGCAGCAACTTCGAAGGCGTGTCCTGCCTTGGCGATTGCTGATGTCTCCATAGCAAGACGACCGTCAAGAACTGGATCACCTGAAAG
>JALRCB010000142.1 GCA_023257525.1 Candidatus Nanopelagicales bacterium | reverse complement strand
CATAGCGAGAATTGTCGCGAGTATCAGGTAGGTCGCCAACACCTTGAGAGCTTCTAGCAACCAGGCCTTCAACAATCTCGATAGTGGTGGACATAACCATTGGTTCGCCCGCACCAGAGTCGATGTTTACCAATGCATTTGGTTCTTCAACCCAAAGTCCCATAACTCCGCGTGGACGATCTTTGTATGAGCTGTCGGTGAAATGCAAAACGCCATTACGCAATAGGGCAGAAGCTAGACTCTCGCCCTTCTGGCCGGTGTACTGCTTGCCGTCGAATGTAAAAGTTACTGTGCTCATGCTGGGCTCTTTGGCTGTTGGGTGAATGGTTTATAAGACGGTCCGAATTCGTGGTTGATTGTGTTACGCCAAACGTTGAACCAGCGGCGGCAACCAGCACTATGAACCCATCGTTCAGCCATCCAGCCTTTTGGATTGGAACGAATGAACACAAACTTGGCCCACTCTTCGTCGGTTAAGTTTGCAGAGTTTTCTGGGTATGCAACATGAGCTTCGGAACCGTAATGAAACTCAGTTTCATCGCGTGGACCGCAGTATGGACAAGGGATATGCAACATTGTGATTCCTTAGTGGGCCACGCCGGCAGCGCCGTGCTCGTCGATTAAGTGACCGGAGATAAAACGATCCAGGGCATACGGCTTAGCAAGTGCATCAGGTTCACCATTTGCAATTGTGGCTGCCATTACCCAACCTGAACCTGGGGTGGCCTTGAATCCACCAGTTCCCCAACCCGAGTTAATGAACAAATTCTCCACTGGCGTTAGACCAATGATTGGAGACGCGTCAGGAGCGATATCAACAATGCCGCCCCAGGTGCGAAGTAGGTGAGCGCGTTCAAAGATTGGAAATAGCTCACATGCAGCAGCAAGCTGATGTTCAATCACATGGAAACCACCACGCTGTGCGTATGAGTTGTATGAGTCTGTACCTGCACCCATAACAAGTTCACCCTTGTGCGCTTGGCTCACATAGACGTGAACTGCGCCTGACATGACAACAGTGTCTAGAACTTGCTCAAGCAATGGTGAAACAAGTGCCTGTAGTGGACGACTCTGAAGCGGAACATCGAAACCAGCCATGTTGGCTAGAACTGACGTGTGACCAGCAGCAACCATGCCAACTTTTTTGGCTGCAATGTCGCCTTGCGTTGTCTTAACACCCTGAACTTTGCCATTAACAATGTTGAAACCAGTAACTTCACAGTTCTGAATAATGTCAACACCCATGTCGGCAGCCGCTTTGGCATAACCCCAGGCAACCCAGTCATGCTTTGCAATGCCACCGCGAGGTTGGAACGTAGCACCCATAACTGGATAACGAATGTCTTCGCTGATGTTTACGATCGGAGCAATTTCTTTAACTTCTTCCGGAGTTAACCAAACACTGTCAACTGCGTTTACATAGTTTGCGTAGAAATTGCGCTGCTTAGAACGAACGTCACTCACACTATGTGCAAGTGTCATAACTCCGCGCTGGCTAAAGAACATTTCATAGCCAACTTCTTCTTCGAGGTTTTCCCAAAGCTTTAGCGAATGATCGTAAATTCCAGCAGATTCATCCCATAGATAGTTTGAGCGAATGATGGTCGTATTGCGACCCATGTTTCCGCCAGCTAGCCAGCCTTTTTCAATGACAGCTACATTTGTAATGCCGTGGTTCTTTGCTAAGTAGTAAGCAGTAGCAAGGCCATGACCGCCAGCGCCAATGATGATTACGTCATAGGACTTCTTTGGTTTTTGGTCGGCAACCCAAAGGAAATCGGGATGATCCGGAAGTTCTACGGTACGTCTACGAGTCATATTCGCCATAAGAGAAACCTTATCTTTGCTAGATTACGAGCGCAGTCTCGACATCGATGGATCAAACTGCGGGTCTTCACTGACTGCAGCTGGATACATCGAGTCAAAGTATTTGACGGTTACTTGAGTTCCAAGCGTTGTGTATTCAATTGGCAACCAGGCATAGGCGATTTGCTTGCCAATTGAATGCCCAAAGTAAGAGCTGGTTGTGTAGCCAATAGGGGAACCATTAACAAATACTGGTTCCTTGCCCATTACAACGTGCTCTGGATTTTCAAATACGAGACAAACCAACTTCTTGGTGATCGCTGCTGGATCCAATGCTTCAAATGCGTCAGCGCCAATGTAGCCACCACCCTTACGAACCGAAAAGGCCAAACCCGCTTCAGGTGGATTGTGCTCGCTTGTCATATCGGTCCCGTATGAGCGGTAACCCTTTTCGAGACGCATGGAATTAAATGCCCCACGACCAGCTGGAATGATTCCGAATTCTTTTCCGGCTTCCATCAAAGTGTCCCACAGCTTTAAGGCCATGTCAGCATCGGTGTAAATTTCGTAACCAAGTTCACCGACGTAGGACAAGCGCCACAGAGTTGCCGGAACCTGGTCTAGGTATAGCGACTTGGCCTTGAAGTAACCAAAGGCTTCATTCGAAACGTCGACGTTGGTTA
>JALRCB010000141.1 GCA_023257525.1 Candidatus Nanopelagicales bacterium | reverse complement strand
ATGCTGCAGTTGCTTACTGGAAAACCTTGCCAACTGATGACGACGCAGTATTTGATCGCGAAGTAATTATTGATGCCACAAAGCTCAGCCCATTTGTAACTTGGGGAACTAATCCAGGTCAGGGCGCACCGCTTTCGGCAAATGTGCCAAGTCCAGATGACTTCACAGATGAAGTCGACAAGAAGGCAACTGAAAAGGCGCTTGAGTACATGGATCTAAAAGCTGGAATGCCGATTCGCGACATCAAAATCGACACAGTGTTCATTGGATCCTGCACCAACGGCCGCATCGAAGATCTTCGCGCAGCCGCAGACATCCTTAAGGGCAACAAGATCGCAGATGGCATGCGCATGATGGTTGTTCCCGGATCGGTCCGCGTTCGTCTTGAAGCTATGGCTGAAGGTTTAGACAAAGTCTTCCTTGACGCCGGAGCTGAATGGCGCGAAGCAGGTTGCTCAATGTGTCTTGGTATGAACCCAGACAAGTTGACGCCAGGTGAGCGCAGCGCTTCAACTTCAAACCGAAACTTTGAAGGACGCCAAGGTCCGGGTGGTCGCACTCACTTAGTGTCGCCAGCGGTGGCTGCTGCAACTGCAATCCGCGGCACACTTTCATCCCCAGCTGATCTTGTAGGGAGTTCAAACTAATGGATAAGTTCACAGTTCACACCGGCACTGCCGCACCACTTAGAGAGAGCAATGTCGATACCGATCAGATCATTCCGGCGGAATACCTAAAGCGCATCACTCGCCATGGTTTCGAAGATGGTTTGTTTAACTCCTGGCGTAAAGATGCAAACTTTGTGCTAAATCGCCCGGCCTACCAAGGCGTAAGTGTTTTGGTTGCAGGTCCTGATTTTGGAACTGGTTCGAGTCGCGAGCATGCAGTATGGGCACTGATGGATTACGGCTTCAAAGTTGTGATCTCATCGCGCTTTGCTGACATCTTCCGTGGCAACTCAGGCAAGCAAGGTCTATTAACGGCAGTTGTTGAACAAAGTGCCGTAGAGCAACTTTGGAAGATTATTGAAGAAGAGCCAAGCACGCCGGTGACTGTGGATCTAGAAGCCCAGGTAATCACTGCTGCCGGCTTCACAACCAAGTTTGAGGTCGATAGCTACGTCAGATGGCGTCTAATGGAGGGCCTAGATGACATTGGCCTGACACTTAAGCACGTAGATGAGATCGCGGCGTTTGAGGCAAAACGACCTAGTTTTAAGCCCACCACGATCTAAATCACCCCAATTTCGGCAAAAAATCCCAAGAAATTGGGATTTTTTGCATTTCTTGGGCGTGTCAGGCTAAAAACCCTTGATTTTGAGCCGTAAAGTCACAAGTGAGCCAGGCGGGGAAGCCTGGAACAACTCAAAGGCCGTTAATTCGCAAGGGTTAATGACAAAAAAGATCGCCGGCATTCATCAATGGAGGTCGGGTAACTATGGAGGATCCAAAGTGAACAAGGCAGAACTAATTGATGGAGTTGCTGAAGCCGCAGGCCTAAGCAAAAAAGACGCCACCGCAGCTGTAGATGCAGTTTTTGACAGCATCTCCCGCGCAGTAGCCAAGGGTGACAAGGTTTCCCTAACCGGCTTCGGCATCTTCGAGAAGTCAGACCGCGCAGCCCGTACTGGCCGCAACCCACAGACTGGTGCTCCAGTTCAGATTGCAGCAACATCAGTACCTAAGTTCCGCGCTGGCGCTGAATTCAAGAAAAAGGTTTCAGGCAAATAAGCCTTAAAACTTAAAGTAATCGGACTCGTTGGGAAACCAACGAGTCCGATTACTTTTTATGTCAGGATGATTAAGTCATGAGCAAATTCCCACCACAGTCACAACGTGGCTTTTGGTATCGGTTTATCGCATTCGTTTTGCGCCCGATCCTAAAAGCAGCCACGGCTCGCGACTGGCGAGGTGGCGAATTCTTGCGCGTTGACCAAGGGATCGTCGTTGCAATGAATCACCTTTCTTGGTACGACCCATTAGTGGCCGCTCACTTTGTTAATGACAATGGCCGGCCCGTTAGATTCTTGGCCAAAGTTGAAGTCTTTAAGATTCCGTTGCTTGGATCGATTTTAAAAAGTGCTGGCCAGATTCCAGTTCAGCGCGGTAACTCAGATGCAGCAGCTGGCTCATTGCGCGAAGCTTTTAGCGCGATTGAAAATGGTCAGTGCGTTGTCATCTATCCAGAAGGCACATTGACTCGTGACCCAAACCTTTGGCCGATGACTGCAAAGACTGGCGCAGCGCGCATTGCACTGATGACCGGCGCTCCAGTTATTCCAGCAGCGCAGTGGGGACCGCAAGAAGTGTTAGCGCCTTATAGCAAGCGCTTGCGATTGATCCCGCGCAAAACTATGCACGTCTGGGCTGGTCCTGCTGTTGATCTGGATGATTTAAGAAGTCAACCAATTTCGGCCAGCACACTGCGCGAAGCCACGGAACGCATCATGCGAGACATTACTAAAATATTGAGTGAGCAACGTGGCGAAGC
>JALRCB010000140.1 GCA_023257525.1 Candidatus Nanopelagicales bacterium | reverse complement strand
TAATTCGCTGAGTTTTCAAGAAAGTAGCCATACCTTTAGATTACGCGAACCAGTGGCAGTAATCGAACCCACGATCGGCTCTCAGGGCTATTTCGCTCCGCAATTAAGCCATAGTCTCATTGAGTTTTTTGGATATTTAGACCTGTTGGCACAGCCAAGCTAAGCGTTGAGTAATCTTAATCACGTGTTGCTATCTGACAAAGACATAAAGGCCGAAATCGAGTCGGGCCGGGTTGGAATTGACCCGTATGAACCAGCAATGGTTCAGCCATCGAGTATCGATGTTCGTTTGGACAAATTCTTCCGAGTGTTTGAAAATCATCGTTACCCACACATCGATCCGTCTACAGAGCAAACAGATTTAACTCGCGAAGTTGAAGCAAATCGCGATGAGCCTTTCGTATTGCACCCAGGAGAATTCGTTCTCGGTAGCACTTATGAGGTTGTGACTCTGCCTACCAACATCGCAGCTCGCCTTGAAGGTAAATCAAGTTTGGGACGTCTCGGACTTTTAACGCACTCAACAGCTGGATTTATTGATCCTGGGTTTTCCGGTCACGTGACCTTAGAACTGGCAAACGTCGCAACCCTGCCAATTTTGCTTTACCCAGGAATGAAGATCGGCCAAGTTTGCTTCTTCCAAATGACTTCAGATGCTGAGCATCCATATGGCTCAAGTGTTTACGGTTCGAGATACCAGGGTCAGCGTGGACCAACACCTAGCCGATCCCATGCAAACTTTCATAGGACGATAATTTCCTAATTACTTTTGCTTTACTCGATCCAAAAGCAAAGTAGCAACGTCAACAACTTCAGCAGCAGCATCGCCACCGGCTTCTTGACCGCGAACTGTAACTGCATCGTTGAGCATTACAGAACAGAATGGACAAGCAACCGCAATCTTTGTTGCGCCAGTTGAAAGTGCTTCATCGCCGCGATTTAGGTTTACGCGAGTACCAATAGTTTCTTCCATCCACATCCGGCCACCACCAGCGCCACAACAGAATGACTTCTCTTTGTTGCGATCCATTTCAACTAAGTTGATGCCAGGCATGTTGGTAATTAATTCGCGCGGTGGCATATAAATCTTGTTGTGACGACCTAAGTAGCACGGATCATGATAAGTAACAGTCTCATCTTCTGGAGTCAACATGGTTAGGCGATTTTCGCTAACTAATTGATTCAACAAAACGGTGTGGTGCACAACTTCGTAGTCACCACCAAGTTGTGGGTATTCGCGACCAATTGTGTTTAAGCAATGTGGGCAAGTAACAACAATTCGCTTGGCACCAACTTCATTAAGTACTTCAACGTTTTGTGCAGCCTGCATTTGATACAGGAATTCGTTACCAGCACGACGAGCTGGATCACCAGTACAAGTTTCACCTTCGCCAAGAACCATGAATTCAATTCCTGCAGTGTGTAGCAATTCAGCAACTGCTTTAGTGGTGCGCTTTGCGCGATCGTCGTATGCGCCAGCACAGCCAACCCAGAATAGGTATTCCACATCAGCTGGAATCTTGTCTTCGCCATTCATGCCAAAGACTCGAACTGGGAATTCAACTTCTTCGATCCAAGTCAGGCGACCACTGGTGTTCATTCCCCAAGGATTGCCCTTGGTTTCCAAGTTCTTAAACAGACCATTTAACTCAGCTGGGAATTCAGACTCAACAAGAACTTGGTGACGACGAAGGTCCATGAAGTGATCTACATGTTCAATATCGACAGGGCACTGCTGAACGCAGGCGCCACAAGAAGTGCAAGACCAAAGTGCGTCGTAATCAATTACGGCGCCTTCGCTGGATCGATGACCCTTGGCGTCATACCCATCAGTCAATGCGTTTGGATCATCGGAGCGTGAGCCAACCATTGGGCGAGCAACTTCTGCTTGGACCTCGGCGCTCATTCCTTCCAGCTTTGAGTCGTCGCTTCCGGCAAGAATGTATGGCGCCTTCGCAAACAAGTGATCGCGAAGATCCATGATCATAAGTTTTGGACTCAATGGCTTGCCGGTGTTCCAAGCTGGGCATTGATCCTGGCAACGACCACACTCGGTACAACTCAAAAGATCTAAGTTGCCCTTCCAAGTGAAGTCTTCAATCTTGCCGCGACCAAAGATTGCATCATCAGCTGGATCTTCGAAATCCAAAACTTCTTTGCCTGCGTAAATTGGAAGAAGTGGACCAAGTGCATTTGGGCGTCGGCTAAACAAAACGTTTAGTGGTGCCGCACCAATGTGTAAATGCTTACTGTGTAGTGCCAAAACTAAGAAGCCAAGAATGACTCCGATGTTTAGCCATAGGCCAATCATTTCTAACCATTCATTTGCATGCAGTCCAAGTGGTTGCAACAAACCTGCAACGGCTTCGGATGCAAACGCGCCACCAGCCATGAATGGGAAATTGTTTGTACCAAGTTCAGCACTTACGTTGTACTGCGCACCGCGATACAAAAGTAAAGTCCAAACCACATTGAAAATCATGAAGAGCACAAACC
>JALRCB010000013.1:9132-17044 GCA_023257525.1 Candidatus Nanopelagicales bacterium | reverse complement strand
GTCACCACCAATTGTGATTAGACGCTTTGCTCGTTCATGGAGCGCTCTAGAGCCACGCTCAATCTGAGAGATAGCTTCTTCAATGTGAAATGGATTGGCCGCAATGTCGCCAGCATCAGCTACTTGCTGTGAGGCAAACGGAGACTTGCTACCAGCTGGATTGAAGGGGCGAAGTAGGCGCGAAGATTCGCGAACATGGCTTGGACCAAATCGAGCTCCAGGTCGGTAACTGACTCCGGTATCAAATGGAATTCCTACCAAAGCCACATCAACGTCAGATACTTCATCGATAAATGGCAGGCGAGCAAATGTTCCCAAGCCGGCATACCGAGGAACTTGAGTGGCATCTACTTGACCAACGACATCGCCTGTTAATAGTCGGGGTAGCGATTCGTTGCTCATTTGGTTCCAATCTCGGTAAAACAAATTTTCCTATTTAAACAACGATTATCTAGCAAAAATCCAGATTTATCAGGGGTTTGCCCGAGGTGCACTATTTATTGCAAATCCCTTGCCAGAACGAATTTGCAGGTCTACGTTGCTATTAACAGCAACGGACTAGCCATTGCTGGGTGTGTTGAGCGTTTGGAGTACGCATGACAAAGGTAAGTATCACAGTCGATGGAGTTCTTCACGAAAGTGAAGTTGAACCACGAACTTTATTAGTTCATTACTTGCGCGAACAGGTAGGAAAAGTTGGAACCGTTGTTGGTTGCGACACCTCAAGCTGTGGCGCATGCACAATTTTACTTGATGGCCGCAGTGCAAAATCTTGCAGTGTGTTAGCCGTACAGGCAGATGGCTCATCAGTTACCACAATCGAAGGTTTAGCTGGAGACGAGTGGCATCCAGTGCAAGCTGCATTCAAGGAATGCCATGGTTTGCAATGTGGTTACTGCACCCCAGGAATGGTGATGTCAGCGGTTGACTTGCTTAGCGAGAACCCAAATCCAAGTGAAGCAGAAATTAGAGAAGGCCTTGAAGGCAATCTATGTCGCTGCACTGGTTACCACAATATTGTTAAGTCAGTTGCCCTCGCAGCTGAGACCATGAAGGGTGGAAAGTAATGACTGAATTAGCAGAACACGTAGCCGCGGTTGGGCGCCCACTGAAGCGCAAAGAAGATGCTCGACTCTTAACTGGTAAGACGCAGTGGACTGACAACATTCAGTTGGCAGGTGCACTTCATATGGCAATTTTGCGTAGCCCAATGGGTCACGCCAAGATCACAAAGCTTGACGTATCAGGTGCGCTTAAATACCCAGGTGTAGAAGCAGCATATGGTGCAGACGAGTTAGGCGATCTAAATGGATCAGTGCCATGTGTATGGCCAGTAACTGATGACATGGTTGCCCCTGACTTTCCAGCTCTTGCAAAGGGCGAAGTGCGTCACATGGGTGACTGCGTTGCTTTGGTACTCGCAGGGACTGCAGCTCAAGCCGCAGATGCTCTCGAAGGCATTGTAGTTGAGTATTCAGCCTTGCCAGCAGTAATTGACATGGAAGAGGCAATAAAGGACGGCAGCCCGCTAGTTCACTCGGATAAGGGAACTAACAAGTGCTACACCTACAAGTTGCAACCACAAGGCGATGGTGCTTACGAGGCAGCCAAAGCCAAGGCAGACGTGGTTGTTAAGCGTCGATTTGTTAACCAGCGATTAATCCCAGCATTCATGGAACCGCGCGCTGTTGTGGCTTCTCCTATGGGAACATCCGGCGAGCTAACAATTTGGTCGGCAACTCAAGTGCCGCACGTACTTCGAGTACTACTTGCTTTGGTCACAGGGGTATCAGAGAACAAGTTGCGAGTCGTTGCTCCAGATGTCGGTGGCGGTTTCGGTGGCAAACTCCAGTGCTACCGGGAAGAAATTCTCTGTGTCGCGCTTGCCAACAAGCTAGGTCGACCAATTAAGTGGAATGAAACCCGAAGCGAAGACATGATGGCTACCCACCATGGTCGCGATCAACTTCAGGACATTGAAATTGCCGCAACCAAGGATGGCAAGTTACTTGGTCTAAAAGTTGACCTCATTGCAAACATGGGCGCATACCTACAAATAATCACACCTGGTATTCCGTTACTAGGCATGTTTATGTATCCAGCGATTTACAAAATGGATGCTTATGACTTCTCCTGCATTGGCGTATTCACCAACACCACTCCAACTGATGCTTACCGTGGTGCAGGCAGACCTGAAGCTACATATGCAATCGAACGAATCATGGATGAACTAGCGCATGAACTTGGCATGGAGCCAATGGAATTGCGTAAGAAGAACTGGATCAAGCACGAAGAGTTCCCTTACACAACAGCTGCTGGCTTAACTTACGATTCTGGTAACTACGAAGCTGCTACCGACAAGGCGATGGCCTTGTTTAAGTACGACGAATTGCGTGCAGAGCAAGTAAAGCGTCGTGCCTCCGGTGACAAAGTTCAGCTTGGTATCGGTATCTCGACATTCACCGAAATGTGTGGCCTTGCTCCTTCACGTACTTTAGGTGCATTGAAGTATGTTGCTGGTGGTTGGGAACACTGCACAATTCGTGTTCTGCCAACGGGCAAGGTCGAATTGGTAACTGGAACTTCACCTCATGGTCAAGGCCATGAAACTGCGTGGAGTCAGATCGCAAGTGACACACTCGGTATTCCAGTAGATGACATTGAAGTTATTCACGGAGATACTCGTACCTCGCCATACGGCATGGACACATATGGTTCACGTTCGCTTGCAGTTGGCGGTCAGGCTATTCTGCGGGCTGGTGAAAAGGTAGTTGAGAAGGCTCGTTTGATTGCGGCCCATCAACTTGAGTGCAGTGCCAATGACTTGGAATTCGACAATGGCGTTTTCCGAGTTAAGGGTGACCCATCAAAGGAGAAAGCAATCCAGGCAGTGGCATTCGAGGCGTTTTCTGCGCACGATCTGCCAGACGGTTTAGAGCCAACTTTGCAGGCTGAGTCAACTGTGGATCCACAGGACTTCAGCTATCCACATGGCACGCACCTTTGTGCCATGGAAGTTGATACTGAAACTGGTAAGAGCACCATTCGTTCTTATGTTTGTGTTGATGACATCGGTATTCAAATCAATCCATTAATTGTCGAAGGACAAGTACATGGTGGTTTGGCCCAAGGAATCGCGCAAGCGCTTTACGAAGGTGCGGTTTACGATTCTGATGGTCAGCTTTTGACTGCTTCATTTGCCGATTATTTGGTACCTAGTGCACCAGATCTGCCATCGTTTGTAACTGATCACACAATCACACCATCGACGACGAATCCACTTGGAACTAAGGGTGTAGGTGAAGCTGGCGCGATCGCATCAACTCCAGCAGTCATCAACGCCATCGTGGATGCGCTTCGACCATACGGAGTTAACGATGTACCGATGCCGGCACTTCCAATGACAGTATGGCGAACTCTTAACGCTGCTCGCCAAGGAGGCAAATAATGATTCCATCAAAATTTGACTACGTTCGGCCAAATTCAGTTGATGAAGCGGTCGCTGCGCTTAAGGCTGGTGGTGAAGATTCCAAGGTAATCACCGGTGGACAGTCAATGTTGCCATTGTTGCGACTTCGTCTTGCTGCACCATCAGTACTCGTTGATTGCGCTCGTATCGACGAGATGAAGGGCATTAAAGACAATGGTGATTCAGTAACGATTGGAGCTGCCTCAACTCACTGGGATGTGTTAAACAACGAAATCGTAAAAACTCACGTCAAGTTGTTAGCAGATGCCACCGCTACGGTTGCAGATCCACAAGTTCGCCATCGCGGCACTTTTGGTGGCGCATTGGCGCACGGTGATCCAGCAGGCGACTTGCCGGCAGTGGTTGTGGCACTAGATGCAACTTTTGAAATTGCTGGAGCAAAAGGTCGTCGTCAGGTAACAGCAAAAGATTTCTTTGTTGATTACTTCACGACAGCTGTTGGGCCAGATGAAATTCTGGTTTCAGTCACAATTCCAAAACTTGGAAAGGGTTGGGGAACTTGCTACGAGAAGTTCAACCGATCCGCAAATGGCTGGGCAATCGTTGGAGTCGCAGCCGCAGTAAAGGTTGAAGGTGGAAAAATCACGGAAGCAAGAATCGGTTTAACAAACTGTGCTTCAGTTCCAGTCCGCGCTTCCAGCGTCGAGTCTGCACTTAAGGGTGTATCCGCTTCTGCCACTGAAATCGAATCTGCTTCCCAAAGCGCCGCTGATGGCACTCGTGCCACTAGCGACTTAGGAGCAGATAAGGAGTACCGGGAGCACTTAATGCGAGTACTAACTGCACGTGCAGTTAGTTGCGCAGCTGGCGCCTAATTAACTGTTAAAAAGCCCCTGGATTCCAAGTGAATCCGGGGGCTTTTTAGGTCTGCAAGACGTCAAGGCGATCCCGCTCTAGAGTTTGTGTTTATGCAATCGATGTCAACCTTGGAGCTAATCCAGGAATGGGCCGTTATGTCGGCTTGGATGATGGCACCATTGGCTTTGATTTTGGCCGCTCGCACCCGTCAAACATTCGGGTTTGTGTTCATTAGTGTTTTGAGTTTTCTCGGCATTTGGGCAGTCCTGGGAGTACCTATCGGCATTGCCATGACTCTGCTTCACAACTTTGATCATTCCGTCGTAAGTGCCGCTTTGTTGGCAGCTGCTGGTGCTTATCAATTCTCAAGGCGCCATGAGCACGCAATCCTAGATTGCATGGAGACTTCGGATAGCAACTTGTGGTTTGGTATGCGGACAGGGTGGACTTGTTTTGTCGCATGTGGGCCGTTAATGATTGGTGCTTACGCAATCATGCCAAGTTCACCCTGGTTTATGTTGGCCGTCACGGTTGTAATGGTGGCGGAATTTACCTCGAAGAATCGGTTTATTGTTGCTCGTTCGGTTGGGTTGATAGCAGCAGTTGCAGCCGCTGGAGTTTTGTTCTTATCTGGACCAATTACTTTTGGAAATTTCCCAACTGTTGGGCAGCACATAAATCACTAGCGCTATAAGTAATAAACTGACCCAATTAGCTATCCCGATTAACTGGGGCGCTCGTCCATATCCTCGCCGGTTGCAATATCGCCCACTTCAACTAAAACAATTTCTTCTGGATGATTTGCGATAAAAGATCGTGCGCCTTGGTCACCCGTTGCACTCGTGGCAAGCTCAGGCCAAGTGGCTCGTGCAAACTTAACTGGATGCCCACGCTTTCCGTCATAGCAAGCAACCACAATTTCACCTGGGGAGTTAACTACACGAGTGACTGCCGCACTAGTTAGTCCTGGCAGATCTACCAAACTAACCAAGACCTCATCAATTTCAGATTCGCCATTTAATGTGGCCAGGCCAACTTGTAAGGAAGATCCCATGCCAGATTTCCAGTTCTGGTTTTCTAGGACCGTAGCATTTGGTACTTCACCTAACCAGGCACCAAGTACAACAAAAACTGGGTCACATCCCGCCTCAGCCAAAACTTGAACCGCACGATCAACTAATCGTTGGCCATTATGAACATAAGGTGCCTTGGGGCCACCAAACCTCTTGCCTTCACCAGCCGCGAGTACTAAGCCAGCAGTGGTCATCTTGGCGCACCCGGATGAATTGTGCCCTCAGTTTGTGCCAAATTCTTGCCAGAGCCACCCCAGCGATCCTGGATGATTTCGGCAACTATAGAGATAGCCGTTTCCTCCGGAGTACGAGCACCTAAGTCCAGGCCGATAGGTGACTTTATGCGCTGCAGATCCGCTTGACTCACGCCCGCTTCAATGAGTCGGGCAACTCGATCGTCATGTGTTTTGCGCGAACCCATGGCACCGATGTAAGCGGCCTTAGTTTTCAAAGCTTCGATTACCACTGGAACATCAAACTTTGGATCGTGCGTCAAAATACAAATAACGGTCCGCGAATCAATTTCTTGTTTGGCCAGCCAGCGATGTGGCCAGTCATTAACAACCTCGTCAGCATCAGGAAAGCGTTTCTTGGTAGCAAATACTTCTCGCGCATCACAAACTGTGACATAGAAGCCAAGGAACTTACCAGCTTTGGCAACTGCAGCTGCAAAATCAATTGCGCCAAAAACTAACATGCGTGGTTTAGGCGCAAAGGTGGAAACAAATATTTCAAGATCACCTTCGAGGCGTTCGCCGTCCGAGCCGTAATGCAAGAAGCCTGTGGTACCCGATTCCAGCAAACCCAAAACGTCGGCGCCAACGGCAGAATTAAGGCGTGAACTTCCTAAGTCTCCAGCAATTCGATCTGGCCAAACCACTAAATGTTTACCAACGTGAGCAGTGCCATTCACTACAGTTGCAACAGCTACCGGCTGATCTGCTTGAACACTGGCGAACAAGTCGGGAAGTTCTGGCCAAGTTTCCTTAGAAACTTGCTCTACGAATACCTCCAAGATGCCACCGCAAGTAAGTCCAACTGCGAACGCATCATCATTACTAATTCCATATTTTTCAAACTGCGGTACGCCATTTGCAATAACTTCGCCAGCGAGCTCATAAACCGCACCTTCAACACAGCCACCACTTACTGAACCGGTAGCCTCGCCAGCCACATTCACCAACATTGAAGCTCCTGCGGGACGTGGAGCAGAGCGCCAGGTACGAACGACAGTTGCCATGGCGGTCGTGTCGCCGGCTTGGTAAGCGGCGAATAACTCGTCTAGAACTTCTTTCAAGTAACTGTCCTTATTGTCGGTTGTTCTTAACCCTAAGGCAGATCAAGCCACTGCACTATTTGGCCAGACTCTGCGCCACCTGCAGGCAAGACGGCGTAGCCATCAGCCTTAACAAAGCCACGAAGCATCGAGGAATCCAGGTGCTCTAATGGCGTTACCGAGTTTCCAGATTCCGAACACAAAACCAGCCGCACTTCACGCGCTGGCCCTTTTAGACCGGTAACTAAAACTCGCTCTTGAAGCTGCGGAAGCGCATTGCCAGTGGAACCTGCAATTAACGAAGTTGCCAAGCTGAGTAGCCCAATGACTGCAGACTGCGGATTTCCAGGTAAGCCAATTAGGAATTGCTTACCAATGCGCGCCATTAATTGGTGGTAACCGGGACGAACCAACACTGCATCGATTATGAATTCTCCGCCAGCATCAACGATTGCGTTATGTAGGTGGTCAACAGGTCCAGCTGCAGTACCACCCGTTGTAATAATTAGATCTGCTTTCGAATTTGTAATTGCTGCAAAGTGATCTGGCAAGGTGTCAGCAATATGGCGAACTTCATTTAGTTCCGCACCAATGTGCGAAATCCAAAGTGGTAGCTGGGGACCCAGTGAATCCCTAACCTTGCCTTCTCGTGAAGGTCCATCTGTTAGAAGTTCATCACCAAAAATCAAAACGTCAACAACAAGTTTCTTGAACACAGTTACTTCGTCATGACCACCAGCAGCTGCCACCCCGATGATCGCTGGTGTTAACTTTGTGCCTTTTGGAATTAATACATCACCAGATTTTGCTTCATAGCCACTTGGTCGAACATCATGAAAAAAGGGAAGTGCACCTTCGGAATCCAAGATTCCAGCGGCACCAGCGACCGCACTAACGGTTTGTTCAGCAACCGAGCTTTCCTCGTCTTTGAGCGCTGCGGTTGCACCCTCTGGCATAACGGCACCGGTTGCGATGTGGACACATTCTCCAGGGTTTAGTTGAGAAACAAATTCATGTCCGGCGAGAGCATCTCCGACTCGAGTCCAAGGCCCCGGACCACTGACTGCCCAACCATCAATTCGCGAAGCGGCAAATGGCGGCATGTCCCCAAGCGCGACAATATCAGTTGCAAGTACAAATCCACCTGCTTGCTCAAGTTTTAGGGAAATCGTGCTCGTCATATTTCCAGCTTGATGCGCGAGTTTCCTAGCCTCATGCCAAGACACTTCAAACTCTGGATTCGCACTCATAAGACTATTGTTCTAGATTTCCACA
>JALRCB010000013.1:0-9122 GCA_023257525.1 Candidatus Nanopelagicales bacterium | reverse complement strand
ATGCGATACGCAGAACCAAGGAAAACCTTATAAATAGGGGCTTGCACTATCGCAAACGACAATTTCAAACAATAATGAAGCCATGGCAAATGTTGCTCGCGCTTTTGTGACCACCGATGTGATTTTGGTGTCAGAACTAGCTGCTGCCGTGCGCTCGAACACCGCGGGCGCCATTGTTACGTTTTCTGGGGATGTGCGCGATAACGATCATGGCCGCGATGTTTCTTCATTGGAATACGAAGCACATCCAACCGCCCAAAACTTATTGGAAAAAGTTGCCAGCGAAATTGCCGCGCGTCATGAAGTGTTAAGTGTCGCCGTGGCTCATCGTCATGGCCCGATTCCCATTGGTGAGTCAGCACTTGTGGCTGCCGTTTCAGCCAAGCATCGCAAGGCAGCATTTGATGCCTGCGCAGATTTAGTAGATGAAGTGAAAGCACAAATTCCAATTTGGAAACATCAGGTTTTCGCAGATGGAACTGATGAATGGGTGAACTGCGCATGAGTACTTTAATTGACACATTTGGCCGAGTGCACCGAGACATTCGAGTTTCATTAACAGATCGCTGCAACCTGCGTTGCACATATTGCATGCCTCATGATTTTGCGGCATGGATGCCATCTGAAGATTTGTTAACAACTGACGAGCTGATGACAATTCTTGAAGTCGGCATTGATGCTGGAATTGATGAAGTCCGATTAACGGGCGGTGAGCCGTTACTTCGCCCAGACATTGTGGAAATTGTGGCTCGCATCAACAGCCTGCCAAACCCACCAAAACTTTCGCTTACTACTAATGGAATTCGCTTAGCCGCGTTAGCGCAACCACTAAAGGATGCAGGTTTAGAGCGTGTGAATATTTCACTAGACACTTTAAGTGCAGAGCGGTTTAAGGCAATGACTTTTAGAGATCGTTTTGATGATGTTCTTAAGGGCATCAAGAGTGCCCGAGATGCAGACTTAACTCCAATCAAAATCAACACAGTATTGATGCCAGGTGTTAATGATGATGAAGCAGTTGGCTTGCTGAAATGGGCTCTCGATGAAGGACTAAAACTTCGCTTCATTGAACAGATGCCACTTGATGCTGGCGGTGTTTGGGATCGATCCACAATGGTTACTGCAGATGATGTTTTTCATGCACTTAACCCAGTGTTCTCGTTAACTCCAGTTGAAGCTCGAGGATCAGCGCCAGCTGAAGAATTCCTAGTTAATGGTGGACCTGAAACAGTTGGAATTATTGCAAGCGTTACTCGACCATTCTGTGGATCATGTGATCGTTTGCGCCTGACATCAGATGGTCAGCTTCGTTCCTGCCTATTTGCTACTAAAGAAATGGATCTGCGTTCGGTACTTCGAGAATCAGATGACAGCGATGAAGCCAAGCGCGCCGAAATCGCACTGCGCTTTGGTAAGACAGTTTTGAGCAAACTCCCAGGACATGGAATAAATGACCCAAGCTTTATCCAGCCAGCACGGCCAATGTCAGCCATCGGCGGTTAGCCGATGCTGACATCAATAGGCATTGCCAGTCCAAGCACGCTAGCGTGCGAAGTGATCGGCGGGTAATTATGGCTGTAACGGTTAGGTTCTATGCCGCTGCCCGAAAAGCAGCAGGTGTTACTGAATTGAAACTAGATGCAGCCACTGCAATGCAGGTTTTAGATAAAGCCGTCGAAACTCATCCCAATTTGGCGCAGGTTTTGCCGCAATGTAGTTTTCTGCTTAATGAAGTTGCGCTGCATGATCTCAACACGCAGGTTCTAGATAACGCAACACTCGATGTGTTGCCACCATTCGCTGGAGGCTAATGTGCCAGGAATTCAAAACGTTGATTTCCTCATCGCGCTTTGCCTAATGCTTGGTGCAATTCTTTACACATCCGTTGGCCATGCTGGCTCGTCTGTGTACATCGCGATTATGTCGCTGTTTGGTGTTCCAGCCCAGGTTATAAAGCCCACCGCTCTTGTGTTAAACATCATCGTTTCGTCCTACACCAGCATTCGATATATATCAGCAAAACTTTTCGACCTAAAGTTGTACATCCCACTTGCTGTTGGTGCAATTCCGATGGCATTCCTTGGCGGCTCGATTGATTTACCAAGCGATGTTTACAAACCTATTGTTGGGGCAATTCTGTTTTTTGCAGGAATCATGTTTTTGTTCCAGCTAAATCCTCAGGAAACCAGAGAACCAAAGCACCCACCCGTGGCGATTTCGGTGCTTACTGGTGCGGTAATCGGATTGCTTTCTGGATTAACGGGTACTGGTGGTGGCATTTTTCTTTCGCCCTTGATCATATTTTTTGCTTGGACATCAGTTAAAGGTGCTTCAGGTACCGCCGCATTGTTTATTCTGACCAACTCAGTTTTTGGATTACTCGGACACATTTCTTCGGTATCTGAATTACCTGATGCGTTATGGCTATTTGCAATCGCGGTAATTGTGGGCGCACTAATTGGCACCAGGTTAGGCATTAAGCAATTCTCGAACGAAATGGTTAAGCGAGCCTTGGGCGCTGTGCTAATCATTGCTAGTACAAAGTTGATTTTTAACTGGTAATTGATTGAAGTTCTCCAGACAAGACCTAGTAGTACGAAATAAACTGAATCGCAACAGTGTTTCGTGAAAGGTGCTCCTTGTGGAATTAGAACATTCATTTACTGTTCCGGCTGATATTGATACCGCTTGGAATACTTTGCTTGACGTAGAACGAATTGCAATGTGTATGCCAGGTGCAACTTTGATCAGCGTTGAAGGCGATACCTTTAAGGGTGAAGTAAAAATCAAGCTAGGCCCAGTGACGATGGTCTTTGGTGGTACCGCATCATTTGTAGATAAAGATGTAGCAAATCATCGCCTAGTGATTAATGCTTCTGGAAGTGAAACAAAAGGAACGTCAACTGCTCAAGCCACTGTCACCACCCAGCTCGTTGCTGAGAGCCCAACCCTTACCCGTGTTGATGTAAATACCGATCTTGCAATTACCGGTAAGCCAGCTCAATTTGGTCGTGGCGTGATGTCAGATGTTGCAGGTCGAATCATCGGCCAGTTTGCCGAAAACCTCGAAGGTGTTGTCGCCGCTGGCTCTGGTGCCAACAACGCCACAAGTTCAGATTCATCTGCAACTAGTGCAGCCATGCCAGCGCCTGCCGCAGACGCAATTGACATGATGGAAGTAGCGGGTGGGGCAGTAGCCAAGAAGCTAATCCCAGTTGCCTTGGTTGTAGTTGCAGTTGTAGTTGCCTGGATACTGCTCAAGTAACCCAACAAAATAAGGGTTTACCAAACTCGGACTTTGCCTTCACCTCGCTAATGGGCCAATTTGCGCGCATAATTGAGTAACGAACTCGGGAGGTGTCCGGTGCCAAAGATTCTCGCTACACGTGTAGCTGATTTGCAAAAGTCACGAACTCCTTATGTTCATGCGCGCGTTGTTTTGGCTGAAAAACCAACTTCCGCAAAGCCAGGAGATGAAGCCCTGATTTTTTCTGATGGAACCATCGAAGGTTTCGTTGGAGGATCTTGCGCCGAATCAACCGTACGAACTGAAGGCATGTCCGTTCTGGGTGACGGCCACGCATTATTGTTGCGGATTGCACCAATTCCCGAGCCAGATACCCAATCTGGAAAGCGCACTGTACATAACCCATGTTTATCCGGTGGAACCTTGGAAATTTTTTTGGAGCCTGTTATGCCTGCACCACTAGTTGCAATTTTTGGAGATAGCCCAATTTCAGGGTCACTCATCAAGCAAGGTCCAGGCGCCGGATATGAAATGGTCGAATGGGACAACTCAATTGATTTGACTAACACATTTGCCGTGATAGTTGCAGCGCACGGTCGCGATGATGAGACTATGTTGCTGGAAGCCGCAGTAACTGCAGGTGTGCCATATGTAGGATTGGTTGCAAGTCGCAAACGCGGAACTGCAGTTATTGAAATGTTGAATTTAACTGCAGATCAAAAAGCTTCGATTCATTCACCAGCTGGTCTTGATATTGGCGCCCGCACTCCTGACCACATTGCACTTTCAATTCTGGCTGAGATGGTTCAGGCCAGCGCTAATGCAACTGAACCAAGAAAGCCTGCGCCAGTATGCGAAACTGCGATTGACCCAGTGTGCAACATGTCGGTGCCAATGGTTAAAGAATCTATTCATGCTGAATTTGGAGATACTACTGTTTGGTTCTGTGCCCCAGGTTGCTTAAAGGCGTACTCAGCTAATCCTGAATCGTTCCAGTTGGTTTAGAAATGACGAACTCCTTTGCGTCACCCAGTGAATTACAAACTGCGCTGGCACAGGATGGCTACTTAGCCGATGAAGGTTTAGCAACTGCGCTATTTGTTGCCATGTCACTGCCGCAACCGCTTCTACTCGAAGGTGAGGCAGGTGTTGGTAAAACCCAAGCTGCTAAATCTCTTGCAGCATTACTAAACACTCCGCTCATTAGATTGCAATGCTACGAAGGCATCGATGCCTCGGAAGCTTTGTATGAATGGAATTATCCACAACAGTTACTAGGTATTCGCGTCGCTGAATCTCAGGGCAAGTCACTTACTGAAGAATCACTTTTCACTCGGGATTATTTGATTGAACGCCCGCTAATGCAGGCAGTTGAACATCCCGGCCCAATGCCAGCAGTTTTGTTGATTGATGAAGTCGACCGTGCCGACGAAGAATTTGAAGCTTTCCTATTTGAATTACTTGCCGAGGGTTCGGTTACGATTCCCGAACTTGGCACAATTTTTGCAAAAATCCCACCAATAGTTATTCTGACTTCAAATCGCACGCGTGATTTGCACGATGCGCTTAAGCGTCGATGCCTTTATCACTGGATTGATTATCCAGAAATACGTCAGGCCACTGCGATTATTCGTAGTCGAGTTCCAAAAGCCACAGAGGATTTGACTGCTCAGGTTGCATCCGCAGTGCAACGCCTGCGCTCTCTGGATGTGCAAAAACAGCCAGGTATCGCCGAAGCCATCGACTGGGTAAATGCCGCAATGATTCTGGGATTGGATCGAATTACTGCAGATAACGCTGCCCAAACTTTAGGTAGCGTTTTGAAGTACCGCGAAGATCATGATGTAGCCCAAGCGCAAGGCTTGGGCTGGGTGGTTAATGGCTGACTTAGCGCAGATTGTTGCCACATTTGGTCAAGTGCTCCACGTGGCAGGTATTCCCGCTACGCCTGAACGTCGCGCTAGATTTGCCCAGGCTGTAATTGATGTTGGACCAAATAAAGTAACGGACTTGTACTGGATAGGTCGCGTCACGCTGCTATCTAGCCGAGAACAAATCGAAACTTATGACTTAGTTTTCAATCAAGTTTTTCGAGGAATTGTTGATCTCAATGATGTGAGTGAGCAGGCGGAAGTACCAAGTCCTGAAAATGCTCGTGAGTCGGGTGAGCAACAACCAGCAAGTGACGCGAGCTCACAAGAAAATCGTAATCAAACTGGCGCTGGGTCCAATGCAACTCCTGGTGAGAAATCTGAAGAAAGCGATTCGGCGGAGCCACCAGCGCTTCTTGCTCCAGCAAGTGATGATGAACGTTTACAAGACACCGATTTTTCTGATTGCACACCGCAAGAACTAGATTTGATTGCAGCGCTCGTTGCCAAACTTCCTTTAATTCCACCACGTCGACCAAGCCGACGAAGTAAGCGACATAACAGTGGCCAGACAATACATATGCGTTCAACAATTCGACATTCTTATGCAACAGCGGGGGATCCTGTTGATCTGATGTATCGAAAGCGAAAAGATCGACCCCGTCGCGTAGTGCTAATTGCAGATGTGTCAGGTTCGATGGAACCTTATTCGCGCATCTATTTGCACTTGATGCTCGGCGCCGTTCGGGCACTTCATGCTGAGGCATTTGTTTTTGCC
The DNA here is from genome assembly GCA_023257525.1 of Candidatus Nanopelagicales bacterium. Taxonomy (GTDB): domain Bacteria; phylum Actinomycetota; class Actinomycetes; order S36-B12; family UBA5976; genus UBA5976. Next base: position 3,226 of record JALRCB010000013.1, on the reverse strand, counting down.
ACTCGACTAACTCGCCTAACTAGATTCCTGAGTACTGGAGATCCTGACATCGCTTATCGAAAAGTTGCGCAGAATACTCCTGATTGGTTTGGCGGTACTCGAATTGGTAAGACGATGATGGAATTCATCCGAGATCATGGACAACGAGGCATTGCTCGAGGCGCGGTAATTGTGATTGTGTCTGATGGTTGGGAAACTGACGATCCAAAAATTCTTAGTCAGGCGATGCAAAGACTTTCCAGACTTTCACATCACATCATCTGGGTTAATCCCCGCAAGGCTGCAGCAAATTATGAGCCATTAGTTGCTGGGATGGCAGCAGCTTTACCGTACGTTGATACTTTCGTTAGCGGACATTCAATCCGGGCGCTGCAGGAAGTTATGGACGCAATTCGTAACGCGCAGAAGCGTGCTGAAATCCAAATCCAAACCCGGGTCAGTTAAAGTACTGCAACCTGCATTAACTGCTTGAAAGTTTCTTCACCTTCACCAGTAATTGAAATCCTTGGGTCAGAACTATCAATACGACCCCAAAGGTAAAGATCCATTGCTTCAGCATCGCCGGAAATCACCAAGCGTGCTGAAGCGTTCGCTTGATCAGCAGCTGAAACCGTTGCTGCTTTATCTGTGAACTGCAGATCCCAAACTTGAGAACCAGACTTTGTTGTCGCAACAATCGAAACGATTCCAAAATCAACGTTAGGTACTTCTGGCCAAGACCCCATTAAAGGCAGAAAATCCAAAACCTCATCCACTCCATCTAGGGCCAATGCGTCATCTATTTTGGTTACAGCACCAACTGCTTGTTCGGCATCAATGCGATGGATTACGGTTTCATGTGCCATTCGGCGAAACCAAAAATCTACCGAGTGATCACTGTGGTGCCAGGACCATGTTGGTCGCTCAGGACGATTAATGTCCAAGGCTTTAGTTATGGCAGCAAAGCCCCAGGACATGAATTCCATAAAGTCTTCGGTGCGGGGATAAGGTGCCAAATGCTCTTTGTTCTGAGCCTGGCTTCCAGTTTCAATCACAAAGGCTTGACCTAAGTAAACGTGCGCCATGTGTTTGGCTAAGTCATTCGTATTCCAACCGGGACAGCTTGGAACCTCAACTGGAGCTCCAGGGATTGCTGCGGCCAAGAGTTGGTAGTTGGCATTGAGGTGAAGTAAGTATTGTTCCCGCGAAAGTTCGGTTCCGGCTACAGATCTCATGGGCATAAGCCTACGGATTAGACTTTGAGCATGTTCGCATCTTTGTCAGATCGCCTAGGCGCCACCTTCAAGCAGTTGCGCGGTAAGGGACGGTTAACTGAGAACGATATTGACGAGACTGTAAGAGAAATTCGCATCGCCCTGCTTGATGCTGATGTCGCACTACCGGTCGTTCGTGAATTTTGCGCTCGAATCAAGGAGCGGGCACTCGGTTCCGAAGTGTCAGCAGCCCTAAATCCAGCACAACAAATCATCAAGATTGTGAATGAAGAATTGATTGGCATTCTGGGTGGCGAAACGCGCAGACTAAAGCTTGCAAAGAATCCGCCAACCGTCATCTTGCTTGCCGGTCTACAAGGTGCTGGTAAAACCACACTTGCTGGAAAGCTTGCCGCACATCTGAGAACACAAGGCCATCAGCCAATGTTGGTTGCAGCTGACTTGCAGCGCCCAAATGCAGTTGATCAATTGAAAATTGTTGGCGAGCAATCAAACACAGTTGTTTTTGCTCCGGAACCAGGTAATGGTGTTGGCGATCCAGTTAAAGTAACTCGCGATGCAATGAAGTTTGCTAAAGACAAACTTCATGATGTTGTAATTGTAGATACCGCAGGACGCCTATCTATTGATAGCGAATTAATGGATCAGCTGGCGAAAGTTAAAGCTGAAGCTAAGCCAGATGAAACACTTCTTGTCATCGATGCAATGACAGGTCAAGACGCCGTTAACACAGCCGAGACCTTTGCTCGCGACATTGGAATCGATGCAGTTGTCTTAACAAAACTTGATGGTGATGCCCGAGGCGGCGCCGCGCTTTCTGTTGCAACCATCACGGGCAAGCCAATTATGTTTGCGTCAACTGGTGAGAAGTTAACTGACTTTGAAGTTTTCCACCCAGATCGCATGGCTTCCAGAATTTTGGACATGGGCGACCTGCTAACTCTGATTGAGCAGGCAGAGCAAACTCTTGATAAAGATCAAACCGAAAAGTTTGCCAAGAAAGTTAAAGACGGCGAAGACTTCACGTTGACCGATTTCATGCAACAGATGCAACAGATTCGCAAAATGGGTTCTATGACAAAGATGCTTGGCATGTTGCCAGGTATGGCTGAAATGAAAAAGCAGATTGAAAATGTTGACGAGCGCGAGATTGATCGCGTCGAAGCAATCATTTCTTCAATGACTCCTGCTGAACGCGAAGATCCAAAATTACTTAACGGATCACGTCGGGCTCGCATCGCTAAGGGATCAGGTATGCAAGTTAGCGATGTAAATACTTTGATGGACCGCTTTGTCGTTGCGCAAAAAATGATGAAGCAAATGGCTAAGGGTGGCTCAGTTCCTGGCATGCCACCGATGCCCGGAATGCCAGGCATGCGTCCGCAACAAAAGAAAGTTCAAAAGCCAGGCAAGGGTGCAAAGAAATCAGGTAACCCAGCTAAGCGCGCCGCGCAAGATTCAGGAATTGAATACGAAGCACCGAGTGCAACGCTTACTGAGATACCTAGTGCCTTCAGAGATTTCTTAAAATAGGCGTAATTGCGCTAGGGAACTAGGGGATTTTGGGCTCAATTTCCTGATTTTTGCCTTGTCTGGCATGATTTATCAAGTAATCCCGACTTGGTAGCCGGCCCTCTACCCGCAACCTTGTTGGATTCATAGACATTAACTAGTTGCGCCCCCGCTGCAACAACGGTTTTATGTCACACCAATTATCAGGAGAAATAAAACTCGTGGCCGTAAAGATCAAACTTAAGCGCATGGGCAGCATCCGCAACCCGCAATACCGCGTAGTAATTGCCGACGCCCGTACCGCTCGCGATGGCCGTGCCATCGAAGAAATCGGTTTGTACCATCCAAAAGAAGAACCAAGTCTTATCAAGATCAATTCAGATCGCGTTCAGTACTGGCTAGGCGTTGGCGCACAGCCAACTGAGCAGGTAGCAGTGCTACTAAAGCTCACCGGTGACCTACAGGCTTCACAGGGCGACAAGTCAGCAAAGAACACCGTT
>JALRCB010000139.1 GCA_023257525.1 Candidatus Nanopelagicales bacterium | reverse complement strand
GATCAGCATTTCAAGTTTTGGAACCAAAACCGGAATCAAACTTTCCATACCTTCAGCTGCGATTCCAGCTGCAATTTTTTCTAGCATTTCGGATAACTCTGGATGGGAACCGATCAGACTTGCTGCTTTTGCAGCAACTTCATCAGTAATCAAAAGTTCCCGACAGGCTGTGGCAAAAATCTGGTCTACTGCAATGCCAAGCGAGCGCTGATCGGCAATGGAGAAAGCGCGAATCTCTTCGACTGTGTCGCCCCAGAATTCAACACGTAATGGATGTTCTAAAGCTGGTGGAAATAGATCAACAATGCCACCACGCACGGCAAACTGTCCCCGACGATCAACTAAATCAACCCGATCAAATCCCAGGCGCGAAAGCTCAGTGACAAGTTTTTCTAATGAGAAGTCATCTCCCGTTGAAATCTTTAGCGCCGGAACATCGCCAAGGCCCGCCACAATGGGTTGGATGAATGCTCGAACGCTGGTAACCAGAACCTTTATCGGAGCGACTTCCTTCGGATGAGCAAGCCGGCGCAAAACTGCCATGCGTCTTCCGACCGTGTCGCTGCTAGGGCTAAGTCGTTCATGCGGCAAAGTTTCCCAGGCAGGAAATACCGCAATGTTTTCTTCGGCAACAAAATCAGTAAGTGAGTTTGCTAAATCTTGCGCAGCTCTTTCGGTTGCCGCGATTAAAACTACTGGGCGAGTTTTAGCTACCGTTGCGCTAACGTATGGGATCGCACTCTTGTTGACTGCTAATCGAACCTTTAACCCTGAATCCAAATCCGATAGTGCGCCTTGAACTATTGGATCGTTAGCGATGGCATCACTAATTAACTTCAGAGTCATTTAGTTTCCAGTGCGTCAACAATGGTCGCAGTTAACTCTGGGCGACAAATCAAAATGTCATTAACCTTTAAGTCCACTTTGTTTAGTTCAATTGGATTGCCAATGCAATCAGTTACGGATAGGCCGTTGTGAACTGCAATCCCTAGTGGCGCAGCTAAGTCCCATTCATAGAATCCACCCGAATTGAAATAGACATCGGCTTTGTCAGCCAAGATCGCACCGACTTTTGCGCCAACTGATCCCATTGGAATTACTTCCACGGGACCGCGCTCGGGAAAAGCTTCTTCAAGTTTTTTGATGACTGCAGGAATCTCACGTGGTGGCCGGCTGCGAGATACCAAAATTCGAATTGGTGTGTTGTTGGGTTGGTAGCGCTGAACTGGTTCATCCATAGACCAAAGTTCATTTCGCGCTGGGACAGCTACGCTCGCAACACTTATCTGACTTGGATTTGGTGAATTAGCTTCCCAAAGCGCAATGTGAACTGCGAAATCATCGCCGCCGGTTGAGTATTGCGCGGTGCCATCAAGTGGATCAATAATCCAAACGCGCGTCGCATTGAGGCGTGCAACTTCTAAGTCACCCTCTTCGCTGAGCACAACATCACTTGGCCTGTTAATTGAAAACTGATCCATTAGGTAATCCTGCGCAACCCGATCGCCCTCGCTACCGAGTACCTCTTCAGCTAATGCTGAATGGGTTTCGTCTTCGCCACCTGACAAACTCGCGGCATGGTTTCGTAAACCCATTAATAGAGTTCCAGTTTCCCGAGCAAGTTTGCGAGCTAACTCATGATCATTCATGAGTTATACAAATTCTGCGTTTCAATCAAGCCTTTGGTGATCAAGGTAGAAACTGCTTCACAGCCTTGGGTCTTTAAAATTTCAACTTCAGCACTTTCAGTGCTGGCAAAGTTTCGCAACACAAAATCAGCTGGATCTTGCTGACCTGGTGGCCGGCCAATACCTAACCGAACTCGGAACCAATCCCCACTGCCCATTGCAGACCGAATTGATTTCAAGCCATTGTGGCCATTGTCGCCACCGCCAAGTTTTACTCGGATTGCAGCAAGCGGGATGTCTAGCTCGTCGTGCAGCACAATGATTTGCTCAGGCGCAATCTTGTAAAACTTTGCCAGAGCCTTTACTGGGCCACCAGATTCATTCATGTAAGAAAGCGGTTTTACCAAAACGACTTGCGCACCACCTATTCGGGTTTCGCAAACATCCGCAAGTGCTCTTTTATGTCGGGTTAATTTCTCAGAATTCTGTGAAACCAATTCATCGATAACCATGGCACCGATGTTGTGGCGCGTAGATGCGTAAGTGGGACCCGGGTTACCGAGTCCCACTACAAGCCACGCACCGTTTTCTGACACGGTATTACTCTGCAGATTCCTCTGCAGGTGCATCGCTGCTGGCTTCAGAAGTTTCGCCATTGCCAGCTTCAGCGTCACCTTCGGCTGCAGGTGCATCACTTGCTGCACTGGCCTCAGCGCGTGCTGCTGCCTTTGTTTCTGCAAGCGAAATCGCTGCAGCCGCATCTGCTTCTTGACGAGCGTGTGTTTCAGCTGCTTCGCGCGCCAGAGATGCGGCTTCAGCGGCTGTTACGTATACCAAGTCAACATGTTCGATGCCGCGAGTCACTGGATCAATCTGAAGATCGCGCGGGGCAACG
>JALRCB010000138.1 GCA_023257525.1 Candidatus Nanopelagicales bacterium | reverse complement strand
GCTGCTGCTGTTCGTGAACCACGTAAGGCTCCAGACACACCTGGCGCTGCAACTGGTCGACGCAAGGAAGCTATCGCTCGCGTTCGCATCGTTCCAGGCACCGGTCGTTGGGTAATCAACGGTCGCTCGCTTGAAGATTACTTCCCAAACAAGGTGCACCAGCAGCTTGTTAACGATCCATTCAAGACTCTTAACTTCGAAGGCGCTTACGACGTAATCGCCCGCATCGATGGTGGCGGAATCTCCGGTCAGGCTGGCGCATTGCGTCTTGGCGTGGCTCGTTGCTTGAACGCAATCGATGTTGAAGGTAACCGCGGTGACCTTAAGAAGGCCGGCTTCCTAACTCGTGATGCACGAATCAAGGAACGTAAGAAGTACGGTCTGAAGAAGGCTCGTAAGGCTCCGCAATACTCCAAGCGTTAAAACATGTCGGGCCGACTATTTGGCACCGATGGCGTTCGTGGTTTAGCGAACGGTCTGTTAACTGCTGAGCTAGCTACCAACCTTGGTGTAGCTGCTGCGCAGGTTTTAGGCGAACGTGGCGAATTCTCTTCTCATAAATCAGATCGCCCATTTGCAATTGTTGGCCGGGATCCTCGTGCCAGTGGTGAATTCCTGCAGTCTGCAATCAGTGCTGGCTTAGCTAGTGCTGGTGTTGATGTTATAGATGTTGGCATTCTGCCAACTCCGGCCGTTGCATTCTTAACAGACTTAACTGGCGCCGACTTAGGCGTAATGCTTTCGGCTTCACACAATGCAATGCCAGATAACGGCATTAAATTCTTTGCTCGTGGCGGCGTGAAACTGGATGACACCATCGAGGATGCCATTGAGGCTCATTTAGACGTTGTGAGTGAACTTCCAACCGGTTCTGGTGTTGGCAGAATCCGTAGCGAGCACGATCTCGTTGAAAAATACCTACATCACCTGAACTCCAGCATTTCCAATTCTTTGGAAGGTCTAACAGTTGTTGTTGATGGCGCCAATGGATCTGCATCGCTAGTTGGGCCAGAGGCATTGCGTCGTGCAGGTGCCCAAGTAATCTCAATTCACTGTGAACCTGATGGCCTTAACATCAATGAAAACTGCGGTTCAACTCACATGGATGATTTATTCGCTGCCGTTGTAAAGCATGGTGCAGACCTTGGTATCGCTCACGATGGCGATGCCGATCGCTGCTTAGCCGTTGATGCCGATGGAAACTTTGTTGATGGCGACCAGATCTTGGCCATCTTGGCTTCTGGTCGTAAGTCTCGCGGCGCTTTAGTTGGAAACACTGTTGTGGCAACCGTGATGTCTAACTTGGGATTCAACATCGCAATGAAAGAACTTGAGATTGAAGTAATTGCTGCTGCAGTTGGCGATCGTTATGTACTTGAAGAAATGCGTACTGGTGGATTCACAATCGGTGGAGAACAAAGTGGCCACGTAGTACTTAGCGAATTTGCGACCACCGGTGATGGCGTACTCACTGCACTTCATTTGATGTCGGAAATGAAGGCAACTGGAAAATCAATGGCAGAACTAGCTGCAATTGTGAATCGCTTGCCACAGGTTTTAATCAATGTTCCTAATGTTGATAAAGGTGCCATTTCGAAATCAGAAGTTTCGAAAGCTGTTGCAAAATTGGAGCAAGAACTAGGTAGTACTGGACGTATTCTGTTACGTCCAAGCGGAACTGAACCATTGATTCGAGTAATGGTTGAGGCTGCCACGGCGGATCAAGCTGCGAGCGTTGCAAAAGAACTTGCTGACGTGGTCGCTACCCACTGCGCCCTGAGCCAATAGATAGACTCAAGGTATGTGCGGAATCGTTGGATATGTCGGCCCGCAACAAGCCCAAAATGTAGTCATTGAAGGCCTGCGCCGATTGGAATACCGAGGCTATGACTCGGCAGGTATCGCAATTGTTTCCGATCAGGCAATCCAAACCCGCAAGAAGGCAGGAAAGCTAGCCAACCTAGAAGCTGAGTTAGTAGACAGCCCTATCTCGCCGTCACACACTGGAATTGGTCACACTCGCTGGGCAACGCATGGCGCACCAAACGATGTCAATGCTCATCCGCACGTAAGTGAAGATGGATCAATTGCTGTTATCCATAACGGCATTATCGAAAACTTTGCAATGCTTCGCGACAAGTTAATTGCCGATGGCGTCACACTTCGCAGTCAAACCGATACCGAAGTTGTGGCTCACTTACTTTCTAAGCAAATGAAAATCACACCTGGACTAGCGGACGCGCTTCGGGAAGTTTGCCAAGTACTAACTGGAGCCTTCACTTTGGTCGTTGTCCATGCAGATACACCAGATGTTGTCGTTGCGGCCCGCCGAAATTCACCCCTTGTAGTTGGGCGCGGAGATGGCGAGAACTTCCTAGCTTCCGATGTAGCTGCATTTATTGCCCACACTCGTAATGCAATTGAACTTGGTCAGGATCAAATCGTTGAGATCACACCGAACTCAATTGAAGTAACAGACTTTTTCGGCAAACCTGCTGACTACACCGAATACGAAGTTACTTGGG
>JALRCB010000137.1 GCA_023257525.1 Candidatus Nanopelagicales bacterium | reverse complement strand
AATGCTTCCAGAAGTTTCTGGCACTGAAGTGTGCAAATACATCCGCACTAAGTCGAACGTTCCAGTGATCATGCTGACTGCCAAAGATACTGAAATCGACAAAGTGGTCGGACTAGAACTTGGTGCCGACGATTATGTGACTAAGCCTTTCTCAACGCGCGAACTTCTGGCTCGCATCAAAGCAGTGCTTCGCCGCGGTGGCGATTTTGAAGTTGATTCGGTTGGGGCTATCGAAGGTGGCCCAATCCGTATGGATGTGGAACGTCACGCCCTCTCAGTAAACGGAACGGCTGTCGCAATGCCGTTAAAGAATTTGAATTACTTGAATTTTTAATGCGAAATTCTGGTCGTGTGTTAACCCGGGGCCAATTGATGGATCGCGTATGGGGTTCTAACTATGTTGGCGATGGCAAGACGCTTGATGTTCATATCAAACGGATTCGATCCAAAATCGAACCAGACCCAGCAAATCCCGTCTATCTCACAACCGTTCGTGGCCTGGGTTACCGCTTCGAAGCATAAAGAATTCCAAAGCAGTTCACTTGGTGTTCACCTAGTTTGCACGCGCTATATCCCTTGACTTTCTAGTCTGTGGGGGTGAGTTTAGATATCCAGCGCACCCCGATGAACACCCGTCAAGTCGCTAAGGGTGACCGCGCTTTCTTTGCCATCTCAACTTCGGCCGCTCTATTCACGCTGGCCCTTGTAGTTGGCGTAGTTGTTTTCCTGGGTATTCGTTCTTGGTCAACTTTTACGACTCAGGGAACAGCTTTCTTAACAGGTTCGACCTGGGACAACACGACCGGCACCTACCAAATTCTTCCAATGATTGTCGGCACACTTGTTATAGCCGTGCTTGGTTTGATTATCGCAGTGCCAACATCAGTTGCTGTTGCATATTTCATCGAATATATGGCCCCACCACGCGTTGCCAAGGTAGCGATTTCGTTAGTCGACCTGCTTGCCGCATTACCTTCTATCGTTATCGGCTTATGGGGAATGATGGTTCTCTTACCGCAGGCAGTGCATTGGTCTGAACTTCTAACTCAACATCTCGGTTTTATCCCAATTTTTCAAAACGAGTTTGGAAATGCCCAGGGTGCACCTTTCGTAGCCGCTTGGACGATCGGAATCATGATCACCCCAATTATTACTTCAGTAAGTCGCGAAGTCATGGGACGAGTGGATAAAGATCTAATCTCTGCATCATCTGCTCTTGGTGGCACGAATTTTTCAACTGCACGTCGCATTGTGATTCCAACTGCAAAGAGCGGAATTCTTGGTGGAATTCTGCTTGGTTTGGGTCGAGCACTCGGTGAAACCGTCGCTATCTTCTTTGTCTTAAACTTAGTTTTCGAAGTCAACCTGTTCAAAATTTTGGAGCCTAAGGGAGGCTCTATCGCTTCCCTAATTGTGGCGAAATTTGGCGAAGCTCCTGAAGATGAATTAAGCGCTTTGATGGCTGCCGGTGTTTTGTTGTTTATTGTCACACTGATTGTGAATATGATCGCAACTTCAATTGTGCAGCGTGCTGAACGAAAGATGGCTTCGTAATGTCAACACTTGAATTGCTACCACGACCAAAAGATGCTGCACCATGGAAGGTTCGCTCTTCTTCGCATCTTTCAAAAATTGTTTTTGCGTCTACGGCACCAGCTTTGATTTCATTCATTCTTGGATCGCTTTTTCAAATACCTGGGCCAATAAATCTGTTGCTGATTTTCTTGCCATTGCAATTTGTTTTCGCAGGATGGGCGGCAATTTCAACCCGAGGCCGTCGAGGCTTAGCTGATTCGGCTCTCAATGTAGGCGTTCTATTTGCAACGACATTTATTTCAATAATGCTCGGCTCAGTTCTTTACTCAGTAATAAGTTTTGGTCTAAAGGCAATGAGCGCACACTTTGTCTATCAGAACAATGAGTACATAACTACAACAACATCTCTTGATTATGGTGGCGCTGGACATGCGCTTCTTGGAACTTTTTTGATAGTTGGAATTGCAACTTTGATTTCTGTTCCATTGGGAATAGCGGTTGCGGTCTACTTGACTGAGACACGAGGACGCTTTCGTGGTCCAGTGAGATTTTTTGCACAGTCTATGAGTGGCTTACCCTCGATCGTCGCCGGACTATTTATCTATGCAGTTTTTATTTCATCTGGAATTTCTCGAGCAGCGGGATGGCTGGGGGCTTTAGCTCTTGCATTATTAATGCTGCCGACTGTTGTACGAATGAGTGAAGAAGTTTTAAAACTGGTTCCTGGGGACCTGCGGTCTGCCGCTTTGGCTTTAGGTGCCCCACAACGTCGGGCCTTCTTCCAAGTGATTATGCCCGCTGCCAAAACTGGATTGGTAACTGCAGTTTTGCTCGGCATCGCTCGTGTCGTTGGCGAAACAGCACCACTCGTGCTAACAACTCGAATTACTGCCCAAACTAATGCCAATCCGTTAACCGGTGACATGGCCTCGTTGCCGCTCTACATCTTTACATTCTTGACAGCTGGTTTTGACACTGGACGGGCGCGGGCTTGGGCA
>JALRCB010000136.1 GCA_023257525.1 Candidatus Nanopelagicales bacterium | reverse complement strand
TACCAACCAAAGCAACAGTTACTTCGTGCGCTGGGTGATGCACTCGTTTTAGCAAGTCATCCCAGGCAGTCCAGTTCACATCTCTAAACGGCAGACCCAAACGACGAACTACGTAAGCGTCCAAACCTTCAGCGTGCAACACCTTTGGAATGTCATAAATACTTGGCGCATCAACGGCAGAAACAACTGCTTCTTCGTCAACGTCACACATCAAAGAAATTTTGCGCTTGATGCCATCTGGAATTGGACGATCGGCGCGAAGCACGATTGCATCAGGTTGAACACCGATGCTACGAAGCGCAGCAACTGAGTGTTGTGTTGGCTTTGTCTTTAGTTCGCCCGATGGACCGATGTAAGGAAGTAGTGAAACGTGCAAGAAGAAAACGTTGTCGCGACCGACTTCATGGCGAACTTGGCGAATTGATTCCAAGAACGGCAGGGATTCGATGTCACCAACAGTGCCACCTACTTCAGTGATCACTACATCGATGTCATCGCTACCCATAGCAAGGATGCGAGCCTTGATTTCATTGGTGATATGCGGGATTACCTGGACGGTATCCCCTAGGTATTCACCGCGTCGCTCTTTAGCAATCACAGTTGAGTAGACCTGGCCAGTTGTTACGTTCGCGCTGCCGTGTAAGTCCCGATCTAGGAAGCGTTCGTAGTGACCGATATCAAGATCTGTTTCAGCGCCATCGTTAGTTACAAAAACTTCGCCGTGTTGAAATGGGTTCATTGTGCCAGGGTCGACGTTTAAGTATGGGTCGAGCTTTTGCATTGTGACGCGAAGGCCACGAGCGGTTAGAAGATTTCCCAGACTGGAGGCGGTAAGACCCTTACCGAGTGATGAGGCGACGCCTCCCGTTACGAACACATGTTTGCTGTTACCCACGGAATACAAACGTATCTCACGAGCGTGCGAGTTGGGTAATCGGGTCGGTTAGTTTTTTTCGTGTTGCCAGAAGTTGGCGGTTTTGGGGTCTTAGGTTGGGCTGTTACTTCGTAGTGCCTACTTTGAACTGCGCTCAACTTGAGCCAAAGCCAGCAATTCCTCCGCCAACTGGGTGCCAGCTTGGCTATCGGCCAGACCTGCCAGCATTCGGGATAGTTCAGCCACGCGCTCACCCTGTTGCACTTCAGACACAGACGAACTGTGAACTTCTTGGCCATCTGAACGAGCGATCACTAAGTGACGGTCAGCAAACGCAGCAACCTGTGGCAAGTGGGTAACGACAATTACTTGAGCATTGCGAGCCAGGCGGGCTAGGCGCTTTCCGACTTCAACGGCGGCTGCGCCACCAACGCCAGCATCGACTTCATCGAATACAAAAGTTTCAGTTGGATCGGCGGCAGCCAAGACCACTTCAACGGCCAACATGATTCGACTGAGTTCGCCACCCGATGCGCCCTTGGACATTGGGATCCATGGGGAATCTGGCCGGCTGATTAGTCCAAGTTCAATTAAGTCCGCGCCTGATGGGCCAGGGTTTGCTGGGCTTAGTTTGAATTGAACAGTTGCACCAGGCATGGCCAAGGATTCCAGTTCGCCAGTTACTTGCGCCGAAAATGCTGCGGCTGCTTTAGTGCGAGCTTTGGTGATTTCGCCGGCAGCCTTTGTCAGGTCTGCTTTAACTTGAACTAAATCAGCGCGAAGTTGTTCTAGAACTTCATCGCCACCTTCAAGTTCAGCAACGCGCGGGCGGTTTTCTTCTACCCACTTCAGTAAGTCATCAACGTCGCCAAATTCGCGAGTCAAAGTCTTAAGTGCTGCCCTGCGGGATTCAACGAATGCAAGACGTTGTGGTGAGGCATCGATACCACTTGAGTAAGCGCTGATGTCTGCCGATAGATCAGCAGCCAGAATTTCAAGTTCTTTCATGCGGTCAGCAAATTCACCAAGGGTTGCATCTAGTGCTCGCTCGTGATCTAAACCTTTGCGAGCGGTAACCAGAGCAGCAACAACTGTCAGGTCATCGCCTTGTCCCCCAGTTAACAAATCGCTTGCTCGAGCAGTGACTTCGTAAAGTGCTTCAGTGTGACCCAAGCGCTTGGCTTCATCATCAAGTTCGTTATCTTCACCTGGCAGCGGCTTTAGGGAATCGACTTGTTCCAAGATTCGGGTAATTCGTTCGAGTTGAGCCGCACGCGTGCCAGCATCCGAGGTCAGGCTTTCAATGCGACGCTCGAGAGTGCGCTGGGCTTCCCAGAGTTCGGAGTATTTGGCCATTGGCTTGGCAACGCTGTCGCCGGCATAGCGATCAAGGAGCAATCGCTGTTGTTCAGTCTTAGTCAGACGCAACTGATCGCTTTGGCCGTGAACTGCAACAAGCGCATCGCCTAATTCGCCAACGGCAGCAGCTGGTACGGAAGAGCCTCCAGCAAAGGAGCGAGACCGACCAGTTGAATTAACTTGGCGAGAAATGATTGCGATGTTGCCATCTTCAACTTGGCCACCAAGTTCATCCAAACGAGTCACTAATTCATTTGGAATTGCCACGTCAGCTTCAACTGAAGCTTGCTCAGCGCCAGTTGAAATCAGGGAGATATCGGCTTTGCCACCAAATAG
>JALRCB010000135.1 GCA_023257525.1 Candidatus Nanopelagicales bacterium | reverse complement strand
GCGGAGATTGTTCAGGAAGAAATAGGTTCGCGCACTTCGCTGACAGATTCCCGATCCCATGCAAAAACCTGGGATCTGCTGCGCCTAACCAGAATGCCCAGCATAAAAGTTGAGTTAGGTTACGCCACGAGCCCTCATGACAGCGCTTTGTTGTCGCAGCCTGAAACCCGGGATCACATTGCAGCTGGAATAAGTTCAGCTATCACCCGAATATTGGCGCCGAGAATCGGTTAATAAAAATGTGACGCAGGTCACATTTCTTGTTCTTGCACAGGTTGTTCACATGTGTGTAAGTGAACTACTTAAGTGGTTCACCGAACATGCCACGCTGCTTTGGGTCAATGACTTCAACGATTCTTTGCAAATCTTCCAAAGTTGCAAATTCAATAATGACCTTGCCTCGAGACTTGCCAACCTGAACCGTAACCCTGGTGTCCAAGCGATCGGATAGTCGATCGCCCATTGATTTCAGACCCGGAGCACTGATCTTTCCAGCTGATTTCTTAACGGTTGGTTTTGTCTGCTTTTCGTCTTGCCCCAGGGAGACAATCTCTTCAACGGTTCGCACCGATAGACCTTCGGCCACGATCCGGCTAGCTAACCGTTCGATTGCGCCTTGGTCTTTAAGTCCGAGCAACGCTCTGGCATGTCCAGCCGAGATAACACCAGCTGCAACTCGGCGCTGCACTGCTAATGGCAGGTTAAGCAAACGAAGCGTGTTGGAAATCTGTGGCCTAGACCTACCTAGCCGAGTTGCTAATTCATCTTGGGTGCCGCCGAAGTCTTCAAGGAGTTGCTTGTATGCGGCTGCTTCTTCAAGTGGCGTAAGTGCAGCTCGATGAAGGTTTTCCAACAAAGCATCTCGCAGCATTTGATCGTCTGCAGTCTCGCGAATTAGGGCTGGAATCGTTTTGAACCCGGCCTTCTTGGTAGCGCGAAGTCGGCGTTCACCAGCTACTAACTCGTATCCCCCACCCTTTACTGGCCGAACCACGATTGGCTGCATTAAGCCAACTTCTTTGATCGAGTGAACTAGCTCAGCTAGGGCTTCATCATCAAATACCTGGCGTGGTTGCTGAGCATTTGGAACTATGGATCGGATTGGAAGTTCAGCGAAAGTAAGCCCGGCAATCACAGCTGGGGCTTGACTCGTGCTTTGAGCCGCCGGCGCTGTCGACTTAGTCGCTGCCTTTGCAGGGGCTACGGGCTTAGCAGTTGATTTACTTGCTGGAGCTGCCTTTTTAGGTGCGGTGCCGGCAGTCTTCTTTGCTGGCTTGGCGCCAGTTCCGCCCTTTGGCTTTGCGGTCGTAGTTTCACGTGAAACATCCGGGATCAAGGCTCCTAAGCCACGGCCTAGGCTTTGTCGTTTTGCCATTGCATTAACCCTTCTGCTTACGTTCGGTGATTTCACGGGCGGCTGCTAAATAAGCTACTGCCCCAGTTGATCCTGGGTCGTATGTCATCACTGATTGCCCAAATGACGGGGCTTCGGCGACATAAATCGATCTTGGAATTACGGTTTCTAGGACTTTTTTACCAAAGTAGTTGCGGACTTCCTCAACAACTGAGGCGGAAAGGTTGGTTGTGGAGTTGTACATTGTCAGCAAAATAGTGCTGACTTCTAGTTCCGGGTTTAGGCGTTCTTTGGCGAACTCAATGGTGCGAAGCAATTGCTGGACACCTTCAAGGGCGTAGAACTCACATTGGATTGGGATCAAAACCTCTTTAACCGCAGCTAGGGCATTAATCGTCAGCATTCCTAGGCTTGGTGGACAATCAATGAATACGTAGTCCATTTCGTGGTCTGCTAGGAAATCAGCCAGGGCTTGTTTCAGCAAAAATGGGCGTTCGGCTTCGGCGACGGTTGAAATAAGTTCAATGTCTGCGCCAGCTAAGTCCAGGGTTGCTGGCAACACCCATAAGGAATCAAAGCCTTCGGCGGCACTCATCATGTCAGCTATTGCTTCGCCGTCTAACAAAACATCAAAGGATCCACTGGAATCTTCATAGTGGTCGATTCCAAAGGCAGTACTGGCGTTTCCTTGCGGATCAAGGTCAATTACTAGAACGTTCAAGCCGGCAAGGGCCATAGATGCAGCCAGATTTACCGCGGATGTGGTTTTGCCTACGCCACCTTTTTGGTTGGCAATAGTGATGATTCGGGTTTGTTTTGGCTTGGCAAAAGTGCCTTTAAGACCACGTCGAACGTAGACTGCCGCAGCCGCAGCCGCAGCTAAAGGTGTGTCTTCTTCATCAGCGTAAGCCATTTTGCCAACCTAATTTCGTAACCCCAGTATTACTAACTTGAGTCTTAAGCGTAGGGCAAATGCCTGACGCTTATGTTAGGTGGTCACCCGTACGACGGTTGTCTGTGGATCAACGACGCCTTCGCCACAAAGTACGATTTCTGCCTTGCGGCCCTTGAGGATTTCCTTGGCATCTGTGATTTCAGTTGCCGCCGAACTGCCCTTCATGGCCAAAATCTGTCCGCCTTTAGTGGTTAATGGCAGTGACCAGGTAAGTAATTTCCCAAGTGGGGCAACGGCTCGGGCAGTAACAACTGGCGCCGTATGGCCTTT
>JALRCB010000134.1 GCA_023257525.1 Candidatus Nanopelagicales bacterium | reverse complement strand
AGTGGATATGACATCAGTTATCCGCAATGCAAAGGTGCGTTGCCGAGTAAGTATGTGGGTTACGCAATCATCGGCCTAAATGGTGGCAAACCATTTAGTGAAAACAAATGCTTTCAAAAACAATGGGATTGGGCGTTAGCTAAGGATGCCGTTGCGGTTTACATAAACACCGCTGACCCTGGAGATGAATCTCCAGTTCGCTACGGAAAGAAAATCGCTAACGATACTTTAAAGCGGCTAAATAAATATGACATCAAACCTGGGACACCAGTTTGGTTAGATGTGGAAACTTACAACACTTGGAGTGGTGCGGACCGCGCAGTTCAAGTGCTAACTGAGCTTGCTATTGATTTAACGGCCGCCGGTTATCCAGTTGGCATTTACGCACCTCCAGTGCACTGGTTTGAAATCACTGGGAATGCCAACGTTGGAATGCCGCTTTGGTTAGCCATTGGTCCCTACCCCGATGTAGAAAGCGGGGTAGCAGCAGCCAAAGCAGCTTGTAACGAAAATGCTTTTGGCGGCAAAGCCCCCGACATGGTTCAGTTTGTGGCAACCGTTGATGGCGTAGCTCTAGATCGAAACATCATTTGCACCAGTCCAGTTGGACTGGTTGCCCCAACTAGGTAGTAGTTGCCTCGTAAGTATCGTCATCTGGGTATGGGAACCATTCCGGATCGGCTTCCGCAGTGGGGGCGATCATTACCATCTTTGAGTTTCGGAATAACTCAAGGCCTTCAGCGCCTAACTCACGTCCAGTACCAGTAAGTTTCCTGCCACCAAATGGAATCGCATCATTATCGTTTAGGGGAGTATTGACCCAGACAATTCCGGTTTCGATTTCGTTCACCGCGCGGAAAGTTTCCTCTAGATCATTAGTGTAAATATTGGCGCCAAGTCCTAGTTCAGAATCATTTGCAAAGGCAATTGCTTGATCAAGGCTGGTTACTTTGCAAATAGGCGCAAGTGGGCCAAAGCATTCGCCATGCATAACATCCATGTCATGAGTTGTCTTTAGAACTGTGGGTTCATAGAACCAACCAGTCGTGCGGTCTGCTGATCTGGACCCACCACAAACCACTTCCGCGCCTTGTTCAATCGCTCGATCTACAATCTTTTCGAATCTTTCTAGTTCTCGCTTTGAAGACATCGGGCCAATATCAACTAACTCAAGTCCACTGCCTACGCGTAGGGCTTTGGCATGAGCGGCGAGCTTGGAGACAAATTCATCGTAGATGTCTTCATGAACATAAAAGCGTTCAGCAGATGTACAAACTTGACCGCAGTTTAGAAACGCGGCAAAGGCCGCACCGCGCGCTGCTGTATCTATGTCAGCAGAAGGCATAACAATAAACGCATCGTTACCAGAAGCTTCAATCAGAGCCGGTTTGAATTGAAGAGCTGCCGTAGCAGCAACAGCTTGCGCTGCTTTAACACTTCCAGTGAAGGCAATTGCATGAGTGTCTTTATGGCCGACTAGATCCTGCCCAGTTTGAGCACCACCAGTTAAAACTTGAACTAGACCACTTGGCAGATGATCAAATGCTGCCATGGAATAAAGCAAAGTAAGTGAAGTAATTTCGGATGGCTTAATGATCACGGCGTTACCAGCTGCAAGTGCCGCCGCTACTTGCCAACCTGCAAGCAGCAGAGGGAAGTTGTAGGGAACGATAGACACCACTGTGCCAACTGGTTCTTTGAGAACCATGTGAATCTGACCAGCTATGGCAGGACCTGCAACGCGACCTTGCTCATGCCTAGCAATTTCGGCGTAGTACCTAAATGAGGATGCTGCTGCGCCACCTTCCCAGTTAGATTCACGAAACGGTTTCCCCATTTCGCGGGTAAGGCATTCGCCGGTCTCAACGGAAAGTTCAATCATGCGATCTGCCACAAGGTGCATTGCATTTGCGCGATCTAGTGCGCTCATTGCCCACCATTGCTTTTGTGCTGCATTGGCCGCAACTATCGCTTCATCAACCTCGGCTTTAGTGGCATGTGCGTATTGCCCAACAACTTCTTCAGTAGCGGGATCAATTAAGTCGATTAGTTCGCCAGAACTTGGTTGCCATTGGTTGGCAATGTAGTTGTGTCCGGAAAGATCGCGCATTCGCTTTTGCACTGCGGTGGTCATTTCAGCTCCCAGGTAACTACTGGGTCAGATTTGCCCAGTTACTTGACTCTATAAAGGCTTAAATCCAGGCGAAAACTGGGGGATAACTCATAAAACTCTGGTTTTTCTAAAATAGCCCCATTTCCCTCCACCCTTAAAACATTGGATAAATGGTCAATATTTGTTAAAGATGAGAAATTTGGTGTCTAAATTGGGTTGACAGTGGAGCAAAAGGGAGTAATCTGGGACAACGAGGTGACCTGGGGAAGGGTTGCCATTGGTTTGGGTGGTGATTTAGGTGTTCTTAGGTACCCACACCCCGAAACTGGACGAAAAAGGCCGCCTGATCCTGCCGGCTAAATTCCGCGAACCTTTAACTGATGGCCTAGTTATGACTAAAGGCCAAGAACGATGTGTCGTTATCTGGCCAACTGAGCAATTTGATGTTTACGCAGAAGGCTTGCGTACCCGCTCCCAGAACAACGAAAAGGTTC
>JALRCB010000133.1 GCA_023257525.1 Candidatus Nanopelagicales bacterium | reverse complement strand
AGTTAGACCACAAGTGATACCGCCCCTTGACGGCTAGGTCCCTTGTACTTGTTGTCTTACTTTTTTTATCCGAGTGTAGGAAAGTCTGGTTTAATCCGTCTGCTTTGGGAGCAGAAGATCGGGAGTTCGAATCTCTCCACCCCGACCAGATTTAGCATCTTACTTACTATAGAAAAAAAGGATTTTCTGTAACACGCTTTGTGTTGTTAAGCTGCCCGTAGCTCAACTGGATAGAGCACCAACCTTCTAAGTTGGGGGTTACAGGTTCGATTCCTGTCGGGCAGGCCAATTTCATAGTTCATTGGTGGCCGTAGCTCAGTTGGTAGAGTCCAGGATTGTGATTCCGGCTGTCGTGGGTTCGAGTCCCATCGGCCACCCCAGCCAGATATGTTTATTTGTCGACTAGCAAGTTGAAGCTCTTAGGAACAGAAACTGCCTCTCTAGGCTCAGCCATCCGCTTCGCTCTAGAATGCCGTCCAGATTTAATCGGAAGTTACTATTGTGTTGGTAGTGCCGAGTAAAGGTTTGAACCACTTGCGCTAACTCATCTACGGTCACATTTGGGTCATGGCAGCAAGTGCCGGCCAAAAGAAGTCGTACGATACCGAAACGTGTCGTAATGCCAACGAAGCCTTGATAAGGTGATGCGTGATGAAGTGGGAATTTATTCCACAAAATATCACTGATCACAGCGTGATCAAGAAACCATTGGTTGTTGCTCAAAACTTGTTCAAGGTTGCGAATGCCTGTTTCATAGCGATCTGCAAGTAGGTCGACGCAGATAGGTTGATCATGTGTTTTTAAGCCGAGCCCTAGCTTTGCATTGTCCAATCGCTGTTTGGCAACATCGTTCAACGGCTTGTTTGGTATGACATCAAGTAAGAGCGCGAATGCTTCTGCCTGTAATCGAGGTTGAGGTTTTACATCTGCTAGGATCGCGCTGACGTAACCCTTTTCGATAAGTTGGTCGATAGACGATAAGATCGCGTCGACATTCGTTTCTTTAAGTTGCGATTCCGCGATATTTGTGCTGATTTGTTCGCAAACAACGCCTAGTATGGCCAACTTCTCCCAGGTAGGCCGCTCCAGGTTCTTGAACAGATTGATGGCGAAGATCCGAATTCGATTGGCGATTTTTGTTTGTGATGGGTTAGGTCCGCCTATGACTGCAACAGTTTGAGTTCGCACGGCATGAACATTTTCCTCAAATTCGAAGGCGTTCCGGTCCAAGAGTGCTAATCGAGCCACTTCGGGGCATGCAAGTGTGAAAAACATCTCGACCTGATCCTCAATCTTGAAAAGACCCCTAGGGAAGCTTGAGCATGTGTTTGAAAGTTTGTCCGGGCCAAGCGTCTTTTGTATTGAACAAAGTTTCTCCTCGAGAAAGCAGCAAGCAGTACCACCGGATGCCTTTAGGATCGTCCCGCGTGAGTGGGACTTTTGTTTTGGATCGTGAGCAACAACCATTGACTCAAACCGATCGCGTAACTTTGCGTGTTGCGCCTTTTTGTAGAAGTCGAAGGTTTTGCCATCAACATCTACCGTCCACCCGGTGCAGCAGTCCTCAGGACAAGCTTCTCCTAAGCATTTAAATTGCTGAGCAAATTTTGGCGAAATCAGGCGGATTTTCCTTACCTCGTGCAGTGTTTTCATCGCTTCCTTGCTACTTTCGTGGATAACCGCGAGTATCCATAGGTGAGACGCTTCTTGATCATGAATCGCATTAGCAAGTTTAACTTCCAGAGGCAAAGGAATACATGGGTATCACTACGATACTTTGTTGCCCAAGCTTGAATCGTGATATGGAGCAGTTGCTAGAGCGACGTGTGCGCTCCTGGATTGGGCCCTGTCAGATTTGGACCGAGCACGATATTGGCACGATGGAACACAACGCCAATCGCTTGCATGCCGTCGTTGAAGCAGTGGGTTCGATTCAGTGGGTCGGGTCAGGATTGGGCGCTGCGCTGGGTTATTGGCTTGGTTGTCGCATCGAGGGAGCGATCCGCCAGGCTGAAATGTTTGAGCCCTTTCTTGGTTTTAACGCTCCGTTTTGTAAGTCAACGCGCAGCGGTAGGCGCATGTGGGCAAAGCTAGCCTTAGGCCTTGCCAGGCATGAATGGGGCTTACTGCTCGGCGTACTTTTGCCCCCTCCCGCCATTGCGGCACCTCGCAAGCTTGATCTGCTGCCTTGCCGCAGTTGGCAGCAGGTTGCGTCTTACACGGATTCACTAGACTTCGTCGACTTGAGCGTGCACTATGGGAAAGGAACGAGGGTCTGGGTCAACCGTGCAGACCCGGACATTGAGGCTGATCGAGCAGCCAGCCAAATTCGAGCGATGAGCCCACATGCCTTAGTCGAGATCGATCAATGGCAACAAGGTTCGTTTCCGGATTTGCTGGTGGAAACCATGGGGGCTAAGGTATGGGGATGACCGGAACGCTCACCGAGACCGACTACACCGTCATGCTGGTGCTGTTGCTGCTGTTATCCGCTGTCGGCCTTGTTTGGCTGGGTGCTTTTTTGCAAAAGCGCAACGAGCGACCAAGTCGCGAGTCGATCAAGGCTGAGAAATCGGCAAACAATGGGGCAAGCAGCGGACCGGCTTTACCGCCCAC
>JALRCB010000132.1 GCA_023257525.1 Candidatus Nanopelagicales bacterium | reverse complement strand
TCAGCAAAGTATAGATTGGAAAACTCCATTGCACCAATGCCTAGCTTTAGGTCTTCGGTTTCAACCGCACGATTCATTGCCATTGCTACAACCAGTAATGGAGCATTATTCATTTCAGAATCAAGGTTTTTGTCGATATAGTTTTGCTGCCAAAATCGAAGTGAACTCTCCAGGCGTTCATTTTCTACCTTTGCATCATCAACAATTTCTTGACGCTGGATCTGACCAAATTGAATAAATCCCGTTGCAATTAGCCATACGATTTCAAAAACTGTGGCCGTGAACGCAATTGTTCGAAGAACTAGTAAATCGAAATCTGCTGGAGATGCAATCGCTGTTGATAACAAGCTAGTCACTAACAAGACAGCAATCATCAAAAAGTAACGAAATGATGAGGTGTTGTAGTAACGACTGATTAAGAATTTAAAAAATAGAATGATTGAAGAATGAAGTACGATCCCAAAAGCCACTGCGGCTAATGAAAAAGATATTGGATACAGCCTGGTAGATCCAAACAGCGTGATGATTGCAGTAAATGTCATTACAAGAGGCACGTTCATCAATGGAGTAGTTGTAATTGCGGCAAATGCTTTAGAGCGTGAGCCCCGAAGCCCACTTAAGCTCTGTTCACTTATCCAGGGGTCTTTCTCGGTAGCTAGCGCAAGTTGAATAGACGTGCGCTTGATATCAGGGGTAACTTTCGACCAAACCTTTGTTGAATCATTTGAAAGTATTGCGATCTCGCGCATTGCTTGTTGCAAGTGGCGATGGGAGTCAATTATCCAATCCTGGGGAGTTTTCTTCAAAATTTGTCGAATTTGATTCAACGATTCACGATTTTGCTTAAGTAGGAATTGCTGATCTGCAATTAAAGTTTCGAGGTGTAGTTGGTATCGGTACTTTGAATCCATAATCAAGGCTGAGGTAAATACCCAGGCAAAACCTAAAAAGGCACCAAACGGTAAACGGCCAACCCAGTCAACGCCTGTTAATCCAAATGGTCCCACTAGTAACCCAATAGTTGCACTTCGAGACATACTGGCAACTACTGCAATTAAAATCACTAAAACTGCTGAAGCATTGGGCTTGCTTTGGCGTGAAATAAAAGCTAACCAGCCCAGCCAAAGCACAGCGCCAAATGCTAAGTACCCTAGTGTGGCGATCAATAACCAAATGGAAACTGTGCTGTAGTCATTCCAAAAACTTGGTTCGACGACTGGTTGAGCAAGAATTCCAAGTGGGGCAGTCCATAAATAAGCCCGCAATGTTATGGACCAAGGACCACCAAGGCGTTGCCAAACCGTGGGCGAGTAGGGCAACTCGCTTAAGTCGTGACGCTTTACGTTAGGGAGAAGTCGGACACTCGGCATGAGTTAAGTGTGCCAGCAACAAAATTAGTTGATCCGATATGGTGGTTGCCATGAGACTTACTGACTTCTGGGATCGCATGGAGCAAGCCCTTGGCGCTGCCTATGCCAGGTCTTGGGCAGCTGATTTTCATGTGCCCAGCCTGGACGGGCGAACCGTAGATCAGGCGCTTTCCCAGGGCATTGACACCCAAACGGTCTGGCGGGCAGTCCACCAAACCCTTGATTTGCACCCAAAATATCGGTAATCCAAGACTTCGGCGTGTCGAATAGCCATTCGAACAGGTGTTCGATAACGTACTACTGCGAGCACAAACAAGTGCCCGATAAAGCGCAAGGCTAGGCACGGGCTCCAAATCTAGACTCCACAGGATCCCGCGACACACAGGCCGACCCGCTTTTAGGGAAACTGTCGTAGGTCGCAACTAACGTGTCGGTTCTAATCAAAAAGAACCGAAAACCGGTCTTAACCAGACTCATAGGAGATACGAAATGGCAAGTGCAAAATCCGCAAAAGAGCCAACTGCTCGCGAGAACTCAGACCGCGACAAGGCGCTTGATACTGCGCTAGCTCAGATCGAACGCCAGTTCGGCAAGGGCTCAATCATGAAGCTCGGCCAGGAAGATCGCGTTCCAGTTGAGGCCATTCCAACCGGTTCCATTGCATTGGACATCGCTTTGGGTATTGGCGGCCTGCCACGTGGTCGCGTAGTTGAGATCTACGGTCCAGAATCGTCCGGTAAGACCACCCTTGCACTTCACGCGATCGCAAACTGCCAGGCTCTTGGTGGCATCGCAGCATTCGTTGATGCTGAGCATGCATTCGATCCTGAGTATGCAAAGAAGCTTGGTGTCGACATCGACAATCTTTTGGTTTCCCAGCCAGACACCGGTGAACAAGCTCTAGAAATCGCAGACATGTTGATTCGCTCTGGCGCATTGTCACTTATCGTTATCGACTCAGTTGCAGCCCTTGTGCCACGCGCTGAAATCGAAGGCGAAATGGGCGATAGCCACATGGGTCTTCAGGCGCGCCTTATGAGCCAAGCGCTTCGTAAGCTTACTGGCATCATCAACAAGAGTAAGTCTACTGTGGTATTCATTAACCAAATCCGTATGAAGATTGGCGTGATGTTCGGTAACCCAGAAACCACCACTGGTGGTAATGCGCTTAAGTTCTACGCATCGGTACGTATGGATATTCGCCGCACTGGTCAAATTAAGTCAGGTGAAGACATCATTGGTAACCGAACCAAGG